>SKYL01000285.1 GCA_007127935.1 Halorhodospira sp.
CTTCATGATCATGGCGGGCTCGCCGCTGTGCGCCCGGTCCAGCAGCTTCGGCAATTGGCGTCGGGCGGCTTCGGATCCGATCTTTTGCATTTGGGGCCTCCTTATCATGTACGTACTGTACGGGTGCTTAGGGGTGCGGACAAGCGTCGGGAGGTACGAGACCGGCTCGAATTGATCACCCCCCACCCCGCCGCTATACTTTTTTCGGTGCCCCCCAAGCTGCAACCCCCGGCGGGGCAGCCCCCACGGCGGACCGGACTCCTGATCCGTTCCCCCGAAAGAGGCGGCCGTGACGCAACCCAGCCCACGAAGCCTGTACCGACCGAACTTCGAGAAGGACGGCTGTGGTTTCGGGTTGATCGCCCAGATGGACGGTGTGCCGAGCCACTGGCTGGTGCAGACCGCGATCGCCGCGCTGGGCCGCTTGACCCACCGGGGCGCCGTGGCCGCCGACGGCAAGAGCGGTGACGGCTGCGGCCTGCTGCTGACCAAACCCGACCCCTTTCTCCGCCGCGTCGCCGCCGAGGCCCACATCCAACTCGGTGCGCACTTCGGGGTGGGCACTCTCTTTCTAGACCCCGACACCGCCCGCGCCGACCGGGCGCGCCGGTGCCTCGACCGCGAGTTAAAGCGCCAAGGCCTGAAGACCGCCGGTTACCGCGCCGTCCCGGTGAATACCGAGGCGCTGGGTGAAGAGGCCCTGCGCACCCTGCCGCGCATCGAGCAGGTCTTCGTCAACGCCCCGGCCGACGCATCCGACGCCGACGACCTGGAGCGCCGCCTCTTCATCGCCCGGCGCAAGACGGAACAGGCGCTGGCGGACGACGAGGTCTTCTACGTCGCCAGCCTTTCGGGGCGCGTCCTCTCCTATAAGGGGTTGGTGATGCCGGCCAACCTGCCGCTCTTCTACCCCGACCTCACCGCCCCGGACCTGGCCGCCAAGCTCTGCGTCTTCCACCAGCGCTTCTCCACCAACACCCTGCCCCAGTGGCGCTTGGCGCAGCCGTTCCGGTATCTGGCCCACAACGGCGAGATCAACACCATCCAGGGCAACCGCAACTGGGCCAACGCCCGCGCCTACACCTTCGCCACGGACCGCATCCCCGATATCGAGTCGCTCAACCCGTTGGTGAACATGGAGGGCTCCGACTCCTCCAGCCTCGACAACATGGTCGACGTCCTGCTCCAGGGCGGTATGGACATCTTCCGCGCCATGCGCCTGCTGATCCCGCCGGCGTGGCAGAACGTCGACTCCATGGACGCCGACCTGCGGGCGTTCTACGAGTACCACTCCATGCACGTGGAGCCGTGGGACGGCCCGGCGGGCATCGTGCTCACCGACGGCCGCCACGCCGCCTGCGTCCTGGACCGCAACGGACTGCGCCCGGCGCGCTGGGTCCAGACCCGGGACCGCCACATCACCCTGGCCTCGGAGATCGGGGTGTGGGATTACGAACCCGGCGACGTGGTGGCCAAGGGCCGCCTCAAGCCCGGCGAGATGGTGGCCGCCGACACCGAGACCGGCGAACTGCTGACCTCGCACGCCATCGATGAACGGCTGAAGAGCCGCCAACCGTACCGGCACTGGCTCAGCCGCCACATGCGCCAACTGGAGGCCCGGCTGGACGACGAACTGGCCGGCGAGGGCGAACTGGGGCGCCCGGCCCTGGAGGCCCAGCAGAAGCTGTTCGGGGTCTCCTTCGAGGAGCGTGACCACATCCTCAAGCCCCTGGCCGAGGACGGCCAGGAGGCGGTGGGCTCCATGGGCGACGACGCCCCGCTGCCGGTGCTCTCCAGGCGGGTGCGCTCCCTCTACGACTCGTTCCGCCAGCAGTTCGCGCAGGTCACCAACCCGGCCATCGACCCGCTGCGGGAACGCATCGTCATGTCGCTGGAGACGTGCATCGGCCGGGAGAAGAACGTCTTCGACGAGACGGAGATCCACGCCCACCGGATCACGCTCGACTCCCCGGTGCTCTCGGCGGCCAAGCTGAAAAGCCTGAAGGACGAGACCGAGCCGGAGTACGCCCACACCGTCATCGACCTCAGCTACGACCCGGCGGAGCACGATCTAAAGGGCGCCATCGATGCGGTCTGCGCCGCCGCCGCGCAAGCGGTGGAGGGCGGCGCCCCCATCGTCGTCCTCTCCGACCGCCATATCGAGGCGGGGCGGCTCACCATCCACGCCCTGCTCGCCACCGGCGCGGTCCATCAGCACTTGGTGAGCCACGGACTGCGCTGCGAGGCCAACCTGGTGGTGGAGACCGGCACCGCTCGCGACCCGCACCACTTCGCCTGCCTCATCGGCTACGGCGCCACCTGCGTCCACCCCTTCCTCGCCTACGAGATCATCGCCGACATGGCGCGCCGCGGCCGGATCGGCAACGCCTCCCTGGCCGAGCTGTGCCGGAACTACCGCAAGGGGATCAACAAGGGGCTCTACAAGATCCTCTCCAAGATGGGGATCTCCACCGTCGCCAGTTATCGCGGCGCCCAGCTCTTCGAGATCGTCGGCCTCCACGACGAGGTGGTCGACCTCTGCTTCACCGGGACCACCGCCCGGGTACAGGGCATGACCTTCGCCGACCTGGAGGACGACGCCCGCGAGCTGGCCCGCCGCGCCCACAGCGCCACCGAGCAGCTCGATCAAGGGGGCGTCCTCAAGTTCATCCACGGCGGCGAGTACCACGCTTACAACCCCGACGTGGTGGCCGCCCTGATGGAGGCGGTGGAGCGCGGCGACCGTGAACGGTACCGGGAGTTTTCCCGCCTGGTGAACGAGCGCCCGGCGACCGTCCTCCGCGACCTGCTGCGGCTCAAGGCCTTGCCGGAGCCGCTGCCGATCGACGAGGTCGAGCCCATCGAGGCGATCCTGCCCCGCTTCGACTGCGCCGGCATGAGCCTCGGCGCCCTCTCCCCGGAGGCCCACGAGGCGCTGGCGGTGGCGATGAACCGTCTCGGCGGGCGCTCCAACTCCGGCGAGGGCGGCGAGGACGAAGGCCGCTACGGCACCGAGCGAGTCTCCAAGATCAAGCAGGTGGCGTCGGGCCGCTTCGGCGTCACCCCCCACTACCTGGTCAACGCCGAGGTCTTGCAGATCAAGATCGCCCAGGGCGCCAAGCCCGGCGAGGGCGGGCAACTGCCCGGCCACAAGGTCAACGAGATGATCGCCCGGCTGCGCTACTCCAAGCCCGGCGTGGCGCTGATCTCGCCGCCGCCCCACCACGACATCTACTCCATCGAGGATCTGGCGCAGTTGATCTTCGACCTCAAGCAGGTCAACCCCGAGGCGCTGGTCTCGGTGAAGCTGGTGGCCGAGGCCGGCGTCGGCACCGTCGCCGCCGGGGTCGCGAAGGCGTACGCCGACCTGATCACCATCGCCGGCTACGACGGCGGCACCGGGGCCAGCCCGCTGACCTCGGTCAAGTACGCCGGCGGGCCGTGGGAGCTTGGCCTCACCGAGACCCACCAGACCTTGCGCGCCAACCACTTGCGGGACAAGGTCCGCCTCCAGACCGACGGCGGCCTGAAGACCGGCCTCGACGTGATCAAGGCGGCCATCCTCGGCGCCGAGAGCTTCGGCTTCGGCACCGCGCCGATGGTGGCCTTGGGCTGCAAGTACCTGCGCATCTGCCACCTGAACAACTGCGCCACCGGCGTCGCCACCCAGCACGAGCTCCTGCGGCTGAAGCACTTCGTCGGCACCCCGGAGCGCGTCGCCAACTACTTCCGGTTCGTCGCCGAGGAGACCCGGGAGTGGATGGCGCGCCTCGGTGTCCGGCGGATGGAGGAGTTGATCGGGCGCACCGACCTGTTGGAGCGAATTCCCGGCGACACCGAACGGCAGACCCGGCTCGACCTCGCGGCGGTCCTCTCCGACGGCGGCGTGCCCGCGGACCGGCCGCGATTCTGCGCCAAGCCGTCCAACGTCCCCTTCGATCGCGGCGAACTGGCGGAGCGGATGGTGCGGGAGATCCTTCCGGCCATCGAGGAGAAGCGCGGCGGCGAGTTCGCCTACACATTAAAGAACAACCACCGCTCCATCGGCGCCCGGCTCTCCGGTGAGATCGCCAGGCGCTACGGGAACCTGGGCATGGACGATGCCCCCGTAACATTACGGCTGACCGGCACCGCCGGGCAGAGCTTCGGCGTCTGGAACGCCGGCGGGCTCCACATGGTGCTGGAAGGCGACGCCAACGATTACGTCGGCAAGGGCATGGCGGGCGGGCGGTTGGTGCTCTTTCCACCGGCCGGGTCCGCCTTCGAGGGGCGCTCCACGCCGATCATGGGCAACACCTGCCTTTACGGCGCCACCGGCGGCAGGCTCTTTGCCGCGGGCACCGCGGGAGAACGGTTCGCGGTGCGCAACTCCGGCGCCATCGCGGTGGTGGAGGGGGTCGGCGACCACGGCTGCGAGTACATGACCGGCGGCGTGGTCTGCATCCTCGGCGCCACCGGGCTGAATTTCGGCGCCGGGATGACCGGCGGCCTCGCCTTTGTGCTCGACGAGGACCGGCACTTCGTCGACCGTTACAACCACGAACTGATCGACATCCACCGCCTCCAATCCGAAAACATGGAGGCCCACCGCAACTACCTGCGGGGCCTCATCGCGGAGTTCACCGCGGAGACGGGCAGTCCGTGGGGCCGGGAAGTCCTGGATGACTTCCGCGGCTTCCTGCCGCGCTTCTGGCTGATCAAACCGAGGGCCGCCGATCTGCACTCGATCCTCCGCACACTGAGGGCGGCCGCCTGATGGACAACAGCGTCTTCCAGTTTCTTGAGGTCCCCCGCCGGGACCCCGACAAGCTCGCCGTCGACGAGCGCATCCAGCGCTTCGCCGAGATCTACGGCCACTTCGAACCGCAGTCCGCCGCCGCCCAGGCCGGGCGCTGCATCGACTGCGGCAACCCGTACTGCGAGTGGAAGTGCCCGGTCCACAACTACATTCCGCACTGGCTGCGGCTGGTGGCCGAGGGCAACCTCTTCGAGGCCGCCGACCTCTGCCATAAGACCAACACCCTGCCCGAGATGTGCGGCCGGATCTGCCCCCAGGACCGGCTCTGCGAGGGCGCCTGCACCCTCAACGACGGGTTCGGCGCGGTGACCATCGGTGCGGTGGAGAAGTACATCACCGATGAGGCGATCAGGCGGGGCTGGCGGCCCCAACTGGGCGACGTGGCCGACACCGGCAAACGGGCCGCGATCATCGGCGCCGGTCCGGCCGGGCTCGGCGCGGCCGATATCCTGGTGCGCGGCGGCGTCCACCCGGTGGTCTTCGACCGCCACCCCGAGATCGGCGGCCTGCTCACCTTCGGCATTCCACCGTTCAAGCTCGATAAGGAGGTGGTCCGGACCCGGCGCCGCCTGATGGAAGGGATGGGCGTGGAGTTCCGGCTCGCTACCGAGGTGGGCCGCGACATCGCCTTCGAGACGCTGCTGGAGGAGTACGACGCGGTCCTTGTCGGCACCGGCGCCTATACGTATATGACCGGCGGCTTTCCCGGCGAGGACCTGCCCGGCGTCCACGAGGCGCTCCCCTACCTCATCTCCAACATCGACCGGCTGCTGGGGTACGAGAAGGACCCGGCCGATTTCATCGACATGAAGGATCAACGGGTGGTGGTGCTGGGCGGTGGCGATACCGCGATGGACTGCAACCGCACCGCCATCCGGCAGGGAGCGGTCCGGGTGACTTGCACCTACCGCCGCGATGAGGCCAATATGCCAGGTTCACGCCGGGAGGTGGTCAACGCCAAGGAGGAAGGCGTACGCTTCCTCTGGAACCGGCAGCCGGTGGCAGTGGTGGGAAACGGCCGGGTGGAGGGGGTGAAGGTGGTCCGCACCGAGTTGGGCGCGCCCGACGAACGGGGCCGCCGCCGCCCCGAACCGGTGCCGGGCTCCGAAGAGATCATTCCGGCGGACTGTGTCATCATCGCCTTCGGCTTCCAGCCCAGCCCGCCCACTTGGCTACAGCGCCACGGCGTTGAGTTGGACGACCAGGGGCGGGTCCGCATCTCCCGCGGGGAGGGCACCTTCGGCCGCACGACCCACCCGAAGATCTTCGCCGCCGGGGACATGGTGCGCGGATCGGACCTGGTGGTCACGGCGGTATGGGATGGTCGGGAAGCGGCCAAGGGCATGCTCAAATCTATGGAGGTCTAGCCATCAGCGCTCAACTTCAGAACGACCGTCTTTTGCGGGCCTTGCGGCGCCAACCGGTGGATCGCACGCCGGTGTGGCTGATGCGCCAGGCCGGACGCTATCTGCCCGAGTACCGGCAGGTCCGCGAACAGGCCGGCGACTTCATGGCGCTCTGCCGCAACCCCGAACTGGCGGCCACCGTCACCTTGCAGCCGCTGGAGCGGTTCGACCTCGACGCCGCCATCCTCTTCTCCGACATCCTCACCGTCCCCGACGCCATGGGGCTCGGCCTCTACTTCGAGACCGGCGAGGGGCCGCGCTTCCGCCACCCGGTGCGCGACGCCCACGCCATCGACGCCTTGCCGATCCCCGATCCACACCAGGACCTCGGCTACGTCATGGACGCGGTGGCGGCGTGCCGTAGCGCACTGGCCGGGCGGGTCCCGCTGATCGGCTTCTCCGGCAGCCCGTGGACCCTCGCCACCTACATGGTGGAAGGCGGCTCAAGCAAGAACTTTTCGGTCTGCAAGGCGATGCTCTACGACCAGCCCCAGGCCGCCCACCGCCTTCTCGCCAAGCTCGCCGAGACGGTCATCGCCTACCTCCAGGGCCAGATCGAGGCCGGCGCCCAGGCGCTGATGATCTTCGACACCTGGGGCGGCGTCCTCGACCCGATCCGCTACCGGGAGTTCTCGCTGGCCTACATGGAGCGCATCGTCAGCGGCCTGCGCGCCACGGAGCAAGGCCGGGAGACGCCGATCACGCTCTTCACCAAGGGCGGCGGCGACTGGCTGCCGTGGATCGCCGAGACCGGCTGCGACGCCGTCGGTGTCGACTGGACCACGCCGCTGGACCGGGCCCGCGCCGCGGTGAACGACCGGGTCGCCCTCCAGGGCAACCTCGACCCGTGCGTGCTCCACGCCCAACCGGCGGTGATCCGCACCGAGGTGGACCGCTGCCTGCGGGAGTACGGCAACGGCTCCGGGCACATCTTCAACCTGGGCCACGGCATCCACCCGGACATACCGCCCGATCATGTGCAGGCCATGGTGCAGGCCGTCCATGAACTCTCACCGCCCTATCATGACGTACCGGCGCGT
The DNA here is from genome assembly GCA_007127935.1 of Halorhodospira sp. GTDB lineage: Bacteria > Pseudomonadota > Gammaproteobacteria > Nitrococcales > Halorhodospiraceae > SKYL01. The sequence goes on from SKYL01000285.1 coordinate 7,245, forward strand.
ACGGCCACGCCGTAGCCCCCCTCGACGCAAGCTGCTCTCGGCCGGGGTGATCCCGGTGCGCTTCGCCGAGGGGCGCCGCCTCTACCTGATGCTGCGGGCGTTCCAGTACTGGGACTTCCCCAAGGGCAAGGTGGAGCGGGGCGAGGAACCGCTGCATGGAGCGCTGCGCGAGGTGGAGGAAGAGGCCGGAATCTCGGAGTTGGACTTCCGTTGGGGGATGGACTACTTCGAGACCGGCCCCTACGCCCAGGGGAAGGTGGCGCGCTACTACATCGCCCAGACCCCCACCAAGCGGGTGGTCCTCGGCATCAACCCCGAGTTGGGCCGACCGGAGCACCACGAGTACCGTTGGGTGACCCACGAGGAGGCGGTGCGGCTCGCCTCGCCCCGGGTACGGCAGGTCCTCGAGTGGGCCGACCGCAAGCTCAATGACGCCGACGAAGAAGATCTTTACGGCGAGTAGAAGGTGACCCCGGCGAAGATCGTCCGCTCCGGCGCCGGCTCGAAGTAGCGGCGGTCCTCCAGCGCCAACCCCGGCGGACCTCCTGCGTTGATGCGGACGTTGGCGTCGTACTCTTCATCGAACAGGTTGTTGATCCCGAAGAACGGCCGCGCCTCCCACGCCTCGGTGACAAAGCTGCGGCTCAGACGCACCCCCACCTCCGTATAGCCGGGGCTGCGCACCGTGTTGCGGTCGTCGGCCCAAACCCCTTCGGCGGCGCGCACGTCCGCCGCCCACCGCCACCCCCCGCGAGTGGTCCAGACCGTCTCCAGGTAGCCGTGCGTCTGCGGCACACCGGGGATTAGGTTGCCCCGCACCTGCTCCTCCGGTGCCACCCCCTGCTCCTCGGGGGCCACATGGTCACGGAAGGTGAAGCGGCCGTAGGCCACGGCGGCCGTCACCTCCACGCGGTCCACCGGGCGGCCCTCCAGACCCAATTCCACCCCTTGCCGCCGGGTCTCGGTGGCGTTGCGGTAGTAAGTCACGCCGCCCTGATCGAAGGGCACGATCTCGTCGTCGACCCGGATATGGAAGAGGGCCACGTCGTACCGCCACCGGCGGGCGGCCGCGCCCTTGAGCCCCACCTCCACGGAGTGGGCCTGCTGGGGCTCCAGGTCGGGGTGGAAGCCGCCGCCCGCTTCCGGATTGCGCAACTCGCGCAGGGTCGGCGCCTCGAAGGCGGTGGCGGTGTTGAGGTAGGCGCGGTGATCCCGGTGGTAGGCGTAGGAGACCCCGGCGAGGTAGCTGGTTTCGGTGAAGTGGCGGCGGTCGCTGAAATCGTCCGCCGGGTCGGCGTGGTCGAAGCGGTCGTTGACCTGGAGCTCCAACCAGTCCGCCCGGGTACCGCCCAGGAGGCGCCACCCCGGCGCGGCCTCCCACTCGGCCTGGGCGTAGACGCCCACCGCACGCGCCTCCTCCAGTTGATCCTCGGTCTTACTGCCCCGCTCACCCTGCTCATTGTCGTAGCGCTGCCGGTCGTCCCGCTGCCACTCGGCGTCCGCGCCGACGGTGTAGTGGATCGGACGTCCGGCCCACTGGTCGCGCCCCTCGTGACGCCCGCCGACGCCGGTGAAGTAGCGCTCATAGGCCGCCACGCCGTTGGCTTCAAAAGGGAGGCGGTTTTCAAAATCCCGATGCTGGAGAAAGGCCCGCGCCTCCCACCGCTCGGCGGCGTTGGGCTCCGCCCGCCACAGCAGAGCGGCGGTCTGCTGCGCCACCTCCTCCCCGGCGTTGAAGGCCACGTTGTCCGGGTTGGCTTGGCGCCGATCCGCCTCCACCTGATCCCGGCTCAACCCGCCGGGGTCCTCGGTGAAGGGGGCGTGCAGGAGGGTGCCGACAAAACGCGCGGACTGGCCGCCCTCCAGCGCCCGCTCCACCTTGATGCCGACCCGTTGGCGGGCAGCATCGGCGTGGTCCCGGTACCCCTCCATCTCCACGTTTGAAGCGGTCACGGAACTGCGCCAACCACGGTCGGCGGCGCCGCCCCAGATCCTCTGGGCCCGTTCCCCGTGGCTGCCGACGAGGAGTTGCGCCCCCAGACTCTCCCCGGAGAGCGGCGGCTCCAGCGTGGTCAAACCGATGACCCCCCCGGCGGCGTTCCCGTAGAGGGCCGACGCCGGACCCCGGATCACCTCCAGGCGTTCGACGAAGAACGGGTCCACCGCATCGAGTTGCGACTGCCCATCGGCGGCGGTGAAGGGGACCCCATCGACGAAGGCGCGCACCCCCCTGACCCCGAACGGCGCCCGCACACCGAAGCCGCGCAGCGACAGCCGCAGATCCTGCGCATAGTTGTACCGATTCTGCGAATAGAGCCCCGGCACCCGGTCGAAGCCCTGATCGAGGGACCACCCACGCCCCTCCTCAAATGGCTCCCGGCCCACCGCCGTCACCGCGGCCGGATAGTCCGGCAACGCCACCTCCATCCTCGGCGCCGTCACCGTCACCGGCTCCAACTCCAGAACCCGGTCGGCCGCCAAGGCCGGCCCCAACGTAGCCCCCAAACAGACAAAGCCGAGGCATGTTGCAAGCAGCCGTCCGGGGGGAGGGGGTCTCCGCGCGGGGACGTCCGGCGGCATGGATGCCGTCGGAGAGCGTACA
>SKYL01000072.1 GCA_007127935.1 Halorhodospira sp.
CACACGGCCGGAGAATCGGCCGACTCGAGACGTTTCTGACCGCCGAAACAAGCTATAAGCGCTACACCGTTCCACGTTCTCGTATGGTAGCGATCGACATCAACTGCGACATGGGCGAGAGCTTCGGCAACTGGACGATGGGCCGGGACGGCGAGGTGATGCCGTACATCACCTCCGCCAACGTTGCGGGCGGCTTCCACGCGGGTGATCCCCACGTGATGCGCGAGACCGTCGGACTCGCCGCCGAACACGACGTCGGCATCGGCGTCCACCCCGGCCTCCCGGACAAGATGGGATTCGGCCGGCGAAAGATGGACGCCACGCCCGAGGAGGTCCGCGACTACGTCGTCTATCAGCTCGGGGCCCTCACGGCGTTCGCGAACCGCCACGGCGAGACCGTCCAGCACGTCAAACCCCACGGCGCGATGTACGCGATGCTCTCTGAGAGCGAGGACCACTGCCGTGCGGTGATGGAGGGCGTCCTCGAAGTCGACCCCGACCTGATCTACCTCGCGACCGACATGAACATCTACGAGGTCGCCCAGGAGTACGACGAACTCGACGCCGTCTTCGAGGGCTACGTCGACCTCGAGTACAATCCCGACCGAACGCTCGTCCTCGAGAAAGAAAAGGAGCCGAAAGATCCCGACGTCGTCGCCGATCGCGTCGTCTCGATCGCCACCCGAGGAGAAGTCGAGGCCGTCGACGGGTCGACGATCGACGTCCCCGCCTCGTCTGTTTGCATCCACGGCGACGGCCCGAACGCCGTCGAGTTACTCGAGCGAACCCACGAACGACTCGAGGAGGAGGGTGTCGAGCTCGCGCGGCTCGGCGAACTCGTCTGACAGCCGTTAGACAGTGTCTACGCGAACTCGCGTTCAGTGCAGGTCGGTGGGGTAACGTCCCTCGCTGCCAGCAGGATTCTGCGGGAGATTAACAGTCCACGTACGGTGCGCGTTCGAGTGTAACATCACCTCTGAAGGGGTGTTGATACCAGAAGTACAGATAGAGACAAAAATCCTCCTCCAGATCGTTCAGGTCGTCGAACTCGAGAGTGCTTTCGACGTCACCGACAGAACCGTAGAACGCGACAGGGAACGAATCGTCTGGTGGATCGATTGTAATGACTTTGTTGTCCTTAGCCTCGACTGTTCGCGAGTCCCGATCTAATCTCTCCGCTTCGAGTTCGAGTGCGAAGGTGAACGTCTGGGGAGTGTCACCTCGATTGTCGAGGAGAACGCTCACCTCACGAACGGAAGCATCGGTTCCAAGAACGTCGAGACATCCCGCGAACGAAGACGAGAGAAGCCCTCCACCTGTCAATAGGGCTTTTCTTCGAGAGACCATACGGTACTCGTTCTATTGATACGCTATTATATTTGCGTTGCTCAATTCTGGCTCTTCAGTCGGTATACAACCTTGTTGGCCACGCTCGACTCGCACGCGTGATTACCGGATCGATTGGTTCGACGGCGACCCAAGTTCTGGATGGCGAAATCGGAGGACTACCTATAGTACTCGTTGAAACGAGTTGCACCCGGCCACAGCCAAGCAGCCAGTCTCGACAACGAGGCCGAGGCTGGCCGCCGACGTTCGTGGCCGGGTGTGCAATCACTTTCAACGCGTACTAGACTGGTCCCCAGTCTCGGCTCCGTCGCCACTCTCGAGCCCATCGAACTGCCGATCGAGGTACTTCGTCGTGTGCTCGTTTGCGCGGAACGTCTCGTCCGCGAGGACGGCGAGGTGAAACGGGATCGTCGTCGCAATCCCCTCGATCTCGGTTTCTTCGAGCGCCCGGCGGCTCCGCGAGAGGGCCTCCTCGCGGTCCCGGCCGGTGACGACGAACTTCGCGACGAGCGAGTCGTAGAAGGGGCTGACTCGGTCGCCCTCGTTGACACCGTCGTCGACGCGGACGCCGTTGCCCGTCGGCGGGCGGTAGGTCTCGAGTTCGCCCGGGGTGGGCGCGAACTCCCGGCTCGGGTCCTCGGCGTTGATCCGGAACTCGATGGCGGCCCCGCGGGGTTCGACCTCCGCTTGCTCGAAGGAGAGCTCTTCGCCGGCAGCGACGCGGAACTGCTCTTTCACGAGGTCGATGCCCGTGACGGCTTCGGTGATCGTGTGCTCGACCTGGATCCGGGCGTTGACCTCGAGGAAGTAGAACTCACCACCCTCGTAGAGGAACTCGACGGTCCCGGCGTTGGTGTAGCCGGCCTCGGCGATGCCTCGCGTGGCCGCCGCACAGAGTTCCTCGCGGGTCTCCTCGTCGAGGACGGGCGAAGGTGTCTCCTCGATGAGCTTCTGCTGGCGGCGCTGGACGGAACAGTCGCGCTCGTAGAGGTGACGGACGTTGCCGTGTTCGTCGGCGATGACCTGGACCTCAATGTGGCGGGGATCGTCCAGGAACTTCTCGACGTACACCGTCGGGTTGTCGAAATACGCCTCGCCTTCCTGTCTGGCCTTCTCGAACGCCGACTCGATCTCGCGTTCCGCTTCGACGACGCGCAGC
>SKYL01000310.1 GCA_007127935.1 Halorhodospira sp.
CCTCCGGGGCCGTCTCCGGAGCGTCGGTGACCACCGCCAGAAGGTGGTCGTCGTTCCAATCCGGCAACGGCTTGCCGGAGCCGGAGCGATGGACCAGGATCTTGGGTACCGGCGCCTGCCGGAAGCCTTCCGCCAGGATCAAGTCGGACTGTGCCGGATCGATGGCCCGGGCCCGCTCCCGAAGCGGGATCTCACCCTCGGCGGGGGCTTCCACCAACAACGCCCACCGCTTCTCCGAGACCACCATGACCTGCCCGGCACCGGCCTCTCGGAGGCGGTGGCTGTCCTTGCCCGGGCGGTCCATATCAAAACCGCAATGGGCGTGCTTGATCAGTGCAGGGCGTCGCCCCCGACGGCAAAGTTCACTGACGAGAGCCGTCAGCAAGGTGGTCTTTCCCGATCCGGAGTAACCGGCAAAGGCGATGATGGGCAGTGGATTCTCGGCCATGGATCGATGCGGTGATGGTCCGTGGTGGCTGGAGGCGCTCCCCATACTATCCCTTGTCCCCCTCCGTGGTGGACTCTGATCGAGGGTAAAAAGGAGAGGGCGGGTCGGCCGCCAACGGCGGGGCCGGTTGATAGCGCGCTCCAAAAGTTTTGGTGTGACGGCGCAGGGCCTGTGCTACCTCAGAGACGCCACGGCGGTCCATGTAGCGGAAGGGGCCGCCACGGAACGGAGGGAAGCCGATCCCAAAGACCGCCGCCACGTCGCCGTCCCGGGGGCTGCGAATGATCCCTTCGTGCAGGCAGTGGGCCGCCTCGTTCAACAGCGGCAGCAGCACCCGGTCGACGATCTCTTCCGGTGAGGCCCCGCTGCGGACTGGCTGAACGTTCAGTGATGCGTAGACCGCCGGGTCGGGGGTGCGATGTCCGCCGGCGGCGCGGTGGTAGAATTTCCCAGGGCCGCTCTCCAGCATCCGCTCCAACAGACCGGACGAGGCCATGCGTTCGCCGAAGGCCTCCTGCAGGATCGGCTGCACCTTGGTGGCCACGGCGATGCCCACGCGATCCAGCAATTCAAACGGTCCCAGCGGGAAACCGAACCGCTTCAACACCCGATCCACCTCGTCCAACGGGAACCCGTCCATGACCATGCGGCCGGCCTCGTTGAGATAAGGGGCGAGGATGCGGTTGACGAAGAAACCGGGCCGGTCGGCCACTAGGACCGGGGTCTTACCCTGGGCCCGTGCCAGTTCTGCGGCGGTGGCGGTGACCTCCGGGGCGGTGCCGGGGTGGGGGATGATCTCCACCAAATGCATCTTCTCCACCGGGGAAAAATAGTGCATGCCGATGACGCTCGCGGGGTCCCTTGCGCCCTCGGCGATGGAGGCAATGGGCAGTGACGACGTGTTGGACGCGAAAATCGCGCCTTCCCGCGCCTGGTCCTGGTACTCCGCCAGCACCGCCCGTTTCAGCTCCAGATCTTCAAAGACCGCTTCCACGGTCAGGTCTACCTGTTTGAATCCATTAAACTCCGTGGTCAGGGTCAGGCGTCGGCGAGCCTGCTCCACTTGAATGGGGAGAAGAGACCCCCGCCGGGCCCGGTCGTCCAAGTACCGCACCACATGGCGCGACGCCCGGGCCAGCGCCTCGGCCGACGGGTCGCGCACCCGGGCGGGGAGGCCGGCGTGATCGATGGTGACCGCGGCGATCCCGGCGCCCATCAGTCCGGCGCCGATGACGCCGACCCGTTCCAAGGGGCGAGGAGATGCATCGGCAACCCGCTCCTTCTTCATCGCCGTGGAGGCGAAGTAGAGGAAGCGCAATTCCTGGGCCTCGGGGGTGACCACCAGAAGGCCGAAGGCCTCCACCTCGGCCTTCATCCCGGCGGCCCGTCCCTCGGCGCACCCGGTCTCGACGCAATGGATGATGGCCTCGGTGGCGGGATAGTTGCCGTAGGTTTTGTGCCAACTGCGACGGCGCACCTCATGAAAGAGGACGGTCCGGCCGATGGCGTTGCCCTCCAATAGCCAACTGGCGATCCGCCACCGCCAGGGGCGAGGGGGCCGGTTACCCCGTGCGGTCCAACGCAACGCCGCCGCCGATAAGTTTGCCGCCGGTACGCACGCATCGACCACCCCCAGCGCGAGGGCCTGCTCGCCGGAGATCCGCCTACCGGTGAGCATCAAGTCGAGGGCGGTGCGGGCGCCGATCAGCCGCGACAGGCGCTGGGTGCCGCCACTGGCGGGGAGAACCCCGATCCGCACCTCCGGCAGGCCCAACCGGGTGACCGCCTCCTCGGTGCAGATGCGGTAACGGCACGCCAGCGCGATCTCCAGTCCGCCACCAAGGCAGACGCCGTGGATGGCCGCCACGGTTGGGACGGCCAGCCGCTCCAGGCGATCGCAGAAGGCTTGCCCGGCACGGGCGAGGGCGGCCGCGTCGGCCGCGTGGGTACAGCGGTCGAGCATCTCGATGTCGGCACCGGCCACGAAGCTGTCCGGCTTGCCGCTGCGTAACACGACGCCCTTGAGACCGGCGTGACGCTCCAACCGGTCAAGCAATGCATCAGCTTCCGCCAGGTGCTCTCGGCGTAGCACGTTATGGGTTTCGCCGGGGACATCGAGAGTGACCCAAGCAATGCCGTCGTTGTCGATCTCGGTGGTAAAGACCTGTCCATCGACCATCAAATTGTCTCCAAGACCATCGCGGCCCCCAGGCCGCCGGCGGCGCACGCGGTCACCAGCGCGGTGTTCCCCTGCCTTCGGCGCAATTCCCGTAATGCCTGAACCACCAGCCGTCCGCCGGTGGCGGCAAACGGGTGACCAAAGGCGAGGGAACCGCCGTTGACGTTAAACCGTTCCGGGTCCGCCTCACCCAGCGGTTGCGGCCGCCCCAGCACCTCCCGGGCGAACTTTACCGACCGCCATACCTTGAGGTTGGCCAACACTTGTGCGGCAAGGGCCTCATGGAACTCCACGATATCCACTTCCTCCAGCCGGAGCCCGGCACGCTCGAGCGCCAGCGGTACCGCAAAGGACGGACCCAACAGCCCGTCATGAAACGGGTCGTTGCCCGTCATCGCCCACGACCGAATCGCCCCCAGTGGCGAGAGCCCCAAGGCCCGGGCGCGGCTGGCGCGCATCAGCAACAGGCTGGATGCTCCGTCGGTCAGCGGCGGGGCATTGCCCGCCGTCACCGTCCCGTGATGCCGGTCAAAAACGGGGGGTAGTTTACCCAACGTTTTGACATTCGTATGCGGACGGATTGGAGGGTCTTGGTGGAGTGGGCGAAACGCTGGAGGCGGGAAACAGAGCGCCACCTCATCGTCCAGCCGCCCGGCACCCCATGCCGCAGTTGCCTTGTGGTGCGAGGAGGCCGCGTAGGCGTCTTGCGCCTGCCGGTCAATGCCATGATCCCGGGCCATCTGCTCGCCGATATCGCCCATGCGCAGGCCGGTGGAGTAGTCCCGAACGGCCGGGGGCCTCGGCAGCAGATCCCGGGGGCGGATCGAGGCATAGGCCGCCAGACGATCCATCCACCGCTTGCTCCGGGTCGCGCGGGTAAGCGCACCGCCGAGACGGCGGGAGAGCAAGATTGGAGGGTTGGAAGCGGAGTCGGTCCCACCGGCGACACCGACTTCGATCTCGTTGCACAGCAACGCCCGGGCCACGTCGGTGATCGCCCACAGGCTGGTGGTGCAGGCGCGGGAGACCGAGACGGCGTCGGTAGCGGGGGGCAATCCGGCGGCCAGGGCGACTTCCCGCGCCACGTTGGGCGCCTCCGGCATCACGATGACCTGCCCGTAGACGATCCGCTCCACCATGGCAGGATCGACGCAGGAGCGCGCCAGCAACTCCGCGGTGGCCACGCTGCCGAGTTGCACCGCGTTCCAACCGGCCAACGCCCCCGCTTGGCGGGCGAAGGGGGTGCGGACGCCGTCCACCACTACCACCGGATCATCGTTGCCCGCGGCCATGGAGCGTTGCATCATCTGATCCGTCGTCCCTTTCCGGGCTGTCGAACCAGTGAGAGTACCCACCTTGCACCGGTAAAAGATAGTGACCGAAAAGAGATAGGGCGGATGCCGAACAAGCCACTTGAAACCGCTCCTGATCCTCCATAGTTATACAAGACGGGAGGATGACGTATGGACTTTAAGGACTACTACAAGATCCTGGAGGTCAACGAGAATGCCGACCAGGATGAGATCAAGCGCGCCTACCGCAAACTGGCCCGGCGCTACCACCCCGATGTGAGCAAGGAGCCCGACGCGGAGCAACGCTTCAAAGAAGTGGGCGAAGCTTACGAGGCGCTGAAGGATCCGGAGAAGCGGGCTGCCTACGACCAGTTGAAGCGGCAGGGCTACCGTGGCGGTGAACCGTTCACGGAGCCACCCGGTTGGGAGGACGTGGACTTCAGTTTTCACGGTGGCGGCTTCACCGATGCCGCCGAGTTCAGCGACTTTTTTGAATCCCTCTTCGGCCGCGGCCGCGGTGGGCGCGGTTTCCGGTACGAGGCACCGGCCTTCGATCAACGGGCGCGGGTAGTCATCGACCTGGAGGATGCCTATCACGGCGCCTCTCGCACCTTCCGCTTCTCCGGCGAACCCGGGCAGCCGGAGAGTGTGGTGAAGGTGAACATCCCCAAGGGGATCACCGCCGGACAACAGATCCGTCTGGCCGGACAAGGGGGCGGGCAGAGGAGGGAGCGAGGGGACCTCTACTTGGAGGTGGCCTTTGCCCCCCACCGCTGGTTCCACACCGAGGGGCGGGATCTCTTTCTCGACCTGCCGGTGACCCCATGGGAAGCGGCCCTGGGGGAGACCGTCCAGGTACCGACCCTGGCCGGCCAGGTGGAATTACGCATTCCCGCCGGCTCCCAAAGCGGGCGCAAGCTACGGCTCAAAGGACGCGGACTGCCCGGCACCCCACCGGGGGATCAGTACGTGGTGCTACGAATCGTCGCCCCAAAGGCCGAAACCCCGGAGGCCGAGGCGGCTTACCGCCGTTTGGCGCAGGCGGTGCCGTGGAACCCACGGCGTGAGATGGAGGTTTGATTGATGGGCACACAGCGCAAAGCGGTTTCCGGTCAACTGGTGGGGGAGGCGCCAGTCACCCTGGCGGAGTTGTGCCGCCTCTGCGGCGTCACCGCAGAGTGGGTCGTGGAATTGGTCGACGAGGGGATCATCGAACCGTTGGAGGCCGGCTCTCCGGAGTGGCGATTCCCGGGGGCCAGTGTGCGGCGTGTCTATACCGTGGTTCGCCTCACCCGGGATCTACGCATTAATTTGCCGGGGGCGGCGCTGGCGGTGGAGTTGATCGAAGAGCGGGATGTCCTGCAGGCCCGTCTCCGCGCGCTGGAGGTTGTCCACAGATCTTGTGGATAACTTTGTGGATGGGGCGTTGAAACGGCGCTGCCGGGGGCGTCGTTACAGCGATCCTACGGTCACGTCTATATTCTATACAATACGTTATCCTGTTGCGAAACAGCTGGTTACAGCACGTTGTTGATCCCCCGTTGACGGCAACATGAAACAGAGAAAAAGGGTGGAAATGGCTCGACACCATGTGTACAAAGCACCCGCCCGCACCGGTGGCGAAAATCCAACAATTAAGCCTGAGATCGGACTCGTATCGCCAAGGAGGTCTTCATGCAACCGTCACACGCACAGTACGCCGTCGTAACCGGAGGCGGCACCGGATTGGGGCGTTCCATTGCCCTGAAGTTGGTGCAACGGGGGTCCCGAGTGCTGGTGGCCGGCCGCCGCTGCCAGCCGCTGGAGGAAACCGCCGCCTTGGGACACGGCGGTGTCGACGTAGTGGTTGCCGACGTTGCCACAGTGGAGGGACGGCGGGAGATCGTCCAGGCCCTCCCGCGGGGCAGTGGGGTTCGTTTTGTGGTCCACAACGCCGGTATTCTCGATCCCGTGGGGCCACTGCGGGGGGTCGAGCTGGAGGCGTGGCAACACGCCATGGCCGTGAATGTCGAAGGCCCGGTCTTTCTAACTCAGGCCTTGTTGCCGCACTTGGTTGAGGGAGCGCGCATCGCCCATATTGGCTCCGGCGCCGCGCACAAACCGATGCCAGGGTGGGGCGCCTACTGCGCGGCCAAGGCGGCGTTGCACGTGGTCTACCAAGTCTACCGTGACGAACTCTACGATGCGCGGGTGCTGGTGGGCTCCGTTCGCCCCGGCGTGGTGGATACGCCGATGCAGGACCATATCCGCCGCCAGACGCCGGATCGCTTCCCGGCGGTGGACCGATTTGTCCAACTAAAAGAGAGCGGGCAACTTCATCCCCCGGAGAACGCCGCGGCGTTCGCTGTATGGGCGTTGACGGAGACCGGCGACCGGGAGTACGGGGCCGCCGAGTGGGACATCGGAAACCCGGAGCACTACAAGCGGTGGCAAGCGTCCCGTGGTGGCAGTTGATTACCCTTGCGTGGAGGTTGCTTCGCTGCGCTCGCAATGACGGACGGACGGACGGGAGGGGCGCAATGACGCAACGGGCGGCTCGGTGACGGGGAAGAGGGGAAAGGCCGGTGGCCTGTCGGGGGGGCGGCAGGCCCTTATTTTTACTTCCAAAATGGATTTAACATAATATACATTATACGAACTAGACCAGGGGTGCGGAACGCCGCAAACCATACGGCAAAACGCCAAGCGGCCCATGCGATGGGTATAATCGGGATACCACCACCGGCAAGGAAATCGGGAGTTCTGATATGCCGCGCCACCCGGAGTTTCCGCACGCCGACGGCGTCCTCTATCTCAACCACGCCGGCGTCGGTCCCTGGCCGATGCAGGCGCGGAACGCGGTGGCCGCCTTTGCTGATGAGTGCATGACCCAGGGCGCCAAGAACTATCCACGCTGGGTCGCGGCGGAGACGCGGCTGCGTGGCCGCCTGGCGCGGTTGATGCGCGCCCCTTCGGCCGACGATGTGGTGCTGGTGAAGAACACCTCCGAGGGGCTCTCCCTCATCGCCCACGGCTGGGATTGGCAACCGGGCGACGAGGTCGTCGTCAACGATCAGGAGTTTCCGTCCAACCGCTGGGTATGGGAGTCGCTGGAGGCGGCCTACGGCGTGGTGGTGCGGCGGGTGCGCCTGGAGGACGGACCGACGCCGGAAGACGCCCTGATCCAGGCCTTCACTACGCGGACCCGGCTGTTGCCCGTGAGCAGCGTCCAGTACGGCACCGGCCTGCGGATGGATCTGCCACGGTTGGCCGAGGCGTGCCGCTCCCGCGGGGTATTGCTCTGCGTCGACGCCATCCAAACGTTGGGGGCGTTGCCGCTGGATGTGGATGCCGATTTCGTCGTCGCTGACGGCCACAAGTGGATGTTGGGTCCCGAGGGGCTCGGCGGGCTCTATATCCGCGCCGACCTCCGCGACCGCCTGCGTGTGCGCCAAATCGGTTGGCACATGGCGGAACACCTCGGGCAGTTCGACCGTCCGGAGTGGGTGCCGGCCACCACCGGCCGCCGTTTTGAGTGCGGCAGCCCCAATCTCTTGGGCGCCCACGCCCTGGATGCCAGCCTCTCGCTGCTGGAGGAGATCGGAAGCGAGCGTGTCGCTTCACTGGTGTTGGAGCGTGCCCGCTATGTGATGGAGGGGGCGTTGCGCCGTGGTTTCCGGCTGATCACCCCCACCGAGGCCAATCGCCACGCTGGGATCGTCACCTTTGCTCCGCCCCACTGCCCTTCCGCCGCGCTCCATCAGGCGCTTCAGCGGGAGGGGGTGATCTGTGCCGAACGTTGCGGCGGGATTCGTTTCTCGGCTCACTTCTACAATGATATGGAAGAACTGGAGGCGGCATTGGACCGCGTGGAAGCGCTGTCCCGGGCCTTGGCCAAGGAGGTTGGTGGTGATCCGTAAAGTGCATCGTTCATTGTGGAACACCTTTGTGGAGTGGATGGGACGGGATCGTCCGGCGGCGGACGACCCGCTCTGCGACTACTCCCGTATCGCCTTCGAGAGCCGGATCGGCGACGTGATCCTGGTGGAGGGGCGCAGCCGTGTCTCCGACGTGATCCGGTTGGTCACCTACAGCCCATGGACCCACGCGGCGCTCTATATCGGCCGGATCAACGACATCGCCGACCCCGCCCTGCGGCAACGGGTTAGCGAGCACTACGACGGCGACCCGCACCAGCAGTTGATCGTCGAGGCGCTGCTGGGCCGCGGGACCATCGTCGAGCCGATGGAAAAGTACCGCGACTTTCACCTGCGCATCTGCCGGCCCGAGGGGCTCTCCGCCCGGGATGCCCAGCGGGTGGTGTCCTACGCCGTCCATCAGCTGGGCCGGGACTACGACGTGCGCCAGATCCTTGATCTGCTGCGTTTCCTCTTTCCATGGAGCGTGCTGCCTCGCCGCTGGCGTTCGAGCCTCTTTCAACACAATGCCGGCACACCGACCCGCACCGTCTGCTCCTCGATGATCGCCCGTGCCTTCATGGAAGTGGAGTTTCCGGTGTTGCCGGTGGCGCGCCGGGAGAAGGACGGCTGGCGGCTCTACCGCCGCAACTTCCGCCTCTTTACCCCACGCGACTTCGACCACTCACCCTACTTTCAAATCATTAAGTACCCGTTCCTGGGAGACGAGGATCGGACCTTCTACCGTTCTCTGCCGTGGGATGAGCAGGGGATGATCTGCGACAGTCCGGACGAGTGTTACCTGCCGGATGTGGACGTTGCCGGGATAAAGGAACGGGAAGCGTCCACCGGGGAGCCGGCCACGGACAGCGCGGGCCATCCGCCGCTCATTACCGAACAGCCCACAAATCCGGGGCGAGAGAATTAACGGCCCTATCGCCGTCCTCCCCTTTTCCAAGCGGTGGCGGTGTCCAGCAGGACGGCTTCCGCCGCCAAGCGGCCGTTGAGCGGCTGCTCCAATGCCCGGGCGTGCTCGACGAGACGCTCCAACAGTTGGTGGAGAAGAAAGTCGTTGCCGGCGGCGCCGGTGAGCGCCTCCACGTCACGCCGGGCCAATGCCGAAGGCTTCCCGCCGGCCCGTGTGCGCAGCAGATCGCCGACCAGCAGCATCAGCCAGCGTACGAGGCGCCGGGGTTCCTTCTCCCAGTGGCGGGCCAGCGGCAGGGGATCGCGGCCGGCGGCCAGTTCGCCCAGGTGGCGGCGGGCGACACCGAACTGCTCCACGCCGCCGGATTCCAGCAGCGCTTGGGCCGCCAACGGCATCCCCGCGGCAAGCGCCAAGGCCAAGCGCCTTGTTTCGGCGTCGCTTTCGCTCTGGCGGCCGAGCCACTCCAGTGCCTCCTCACGGGGCGGTGGCGGCAGCGGCACCAAGGCGCACCGGCTGCGCACCGTGGGCGGCAAACGGCGCGGATTGGCGGTGGTCAAGATCAGTTGTACGCCGTGCGGCGGTTCTTCAAGGAACTTCAATAAACTGTTGGCCGCCGAGCGGTTCATCCGCTCCGCCGGGGTGATGACGGCGACGCGCGCGCCGCCCATCTGCGGGCTGAGTTGCATGAAGGCGAGCAGGTCGCGGACACGGTCGATGACAATGCTCCCCTCCCCCTCCTTCTCTTTCGCCTCCGGGCGGAGGCGGCGATAGTCGGGGTGGGTGCCGGCCTCGGTGAGGCGGCAGGCCGGGCAGGCGCCGCACGGCCGCTCCGGCTCTCCGGAGCAAAGCAGGGCACGGGCCAGGGCGTCGGCGAGGAGGCCTTTGCCGAGACCGGGGGGACCGGCGAGGAGAACGGCGTGATGGAGACGACCGGTTCGGTGTTGCCGGTGCAGCCGGTCCAGCGCGGGGGACAACCACGACGGGAGGCCGCCGGA
>SKYL01000271.1 GCA_007127935.1 Halorhodospira sp.
CGGGGGTGGTCCTGGGCTCTTTCTGGATCTTCTTCGCGGGCAACCTGCTGCTGGGGATCTATCAGGGCTTCGCCATGTACTACCGCTTCGCCGCCGCCGACTGCGCCGGCGAGGCGTTCCGCAGCAAGGCCATCTCGCTGGTGCTGGTGGGCGGCGTGGCGGCGGCCTTTCTCGGCCCGTGGAACGCCAACTACGGCCAACTGCTGTGGAGCGCGGCGCCGGAGGCGGGGCCGTATCTGATCGTGGTCGGCGCGTCGATCCTCGCCACGATACTGGTGGGCATGCTGCGGGTACCGCCGGTCCGGGAACCGTTGGGCGGCGACGGGCAACGCCCGATGGCGGTGATCGCCCGGCAGCCGGCGTTCGTGGTGGCGGTGCTAGCCGCGGCGGTGGGCTACGCGGTGATGGTCCTGGTCATGACGGCGACGCCCCTCGCCGTCCGGCAGGCCGGTTTCGGCATGGATCAGGCGGCCTTCGTGATGCAGTGGCACGTCCTGGGGATGTTCCTGCCGTCGTTCTTCACCGGCCACCTCATCGCCCGTTTCGGGGTCTTGAACATCCTCACCGCCGGCGTGCTGATCCTGGTGGTCTCGGCGGCCGTGGCGGTCTCGGGGGTCGCGCTGTGGCAGTTCTGGATCGCCCTGGTCTTGCTGGGGGTCGGGTGGAACTTCCTCTTCGTCGGCGGCAGCACCTTGCTGACCCAGGTCCACACCCAGGCGGAACGCGGCAAGACCCAAGGGGTCAATGACTTGACGATCTTCTCGCTGGTGGCGCTGGGATCGCTGGCGGCGGGGGCGTTGCTTCACCACATCGGCTGGGCCGGCCTGAATCTGGCCATGCTGCCGCCGCTGATGGTGACGCTGGCTGCCATCACATGGCTCCGCGCCGGCGCCGGGGCGCGGCGGGCGGCAGAGCGCGGGGCCGGAAGCAGCTAAGTATTTTTTCGCGAGGTCTTTATGCAGAAGCGGCAACAGAAACGTGAGCTCTTTGCCCAATTCGCTTCGGTGGCGAAGGCGCTGGGCCACGAGTACCGGCTGGAGTTGCTGGAGTTCATCGCCCAGGGCGAGCGCAGCGTCGAGGCGCTGACCCGGTTGACGGCCCTGCCGGTGGGCACCGTCTCCCAGCACCTCCAGCAACTGCGGCGAGCGGGCCTGGTGACGGCGCGCAAGGACGGAAAGTACGTCTACTACGCGCTGGCCGGAGACGAGGTCTCAAAACTGCTGGCGGCGCTGCGCCACGTGGCGGAACACAACCTGGCGGAGGTGCAGCAATTGGTGGACCGGTACTTCCACCGCCAGTCGGACCTGGAAGCGGTGACCACCGAGGAGCTGATGGAGCGGCTGCGGACCGGCATGGTCACGCTGTTGGATGTCCGCCCGCCGGAGGAGTACGCCGCCGGACACCTGCCCGGCGCGGTGAACATCCCGTTGGGTGAACTGGAGGCGCGTCTGGGCGAGTTGCCGCCCGGCCGTGAGGTGGTGGCCTACTGCCGCGGCCCTTACTGCGCCCTGTCGCTGGATGCGGTGGAGAAGCTGCGTGGACGAGGCATCCAGGCGATCCGGCTGGAGGATGGCTATCCGGAGTGGAAGGCGGGCGGGCTGCCGGTGGAGCGCCCCAAACCGTAGAGGAGGCGGGCACTTCTCAGGCGAATCACGGGTCCGATGGTTCCAGTCGCAAAATCCAATCCACCAACGTCCGGATGTCTTCCTCCGGGACCCGGCGATTGGCCGACATGGCCTCGTCGCCCCAATTTCCCCGGCCGCCGTCTCGCACCTTCGCCACCAAGCGTTCGAAGACCGCTTCATCGGCGTCGTGATACCGCTTGGCGACATCCCGCCACGCCGGTCCGCGCAGCGTCTTGTCCAGATCGTGGCAATTGAAACAACCGCTGTCCCACGCCAAGTCGATCATGGCCTCGTCGTCCGCCTGGGCGAAACCCGCGGCGGCCAGAGGCAGTAGAAGCCACAGCACACGGATAGAACCCATTTTCCCTCCCCATGGCACGACGCCATAGCTACCCCAAAGATACCCATCATCATAGACGTGGACAGTCTCAACCGTTACGGTGAGCCCCATCGGCAACGCGCCGAACCCATTGCAAACAAGAGGCGGAAGCATGCAGATCGCGGAACAAAAGGTTGTCACCATCCAGTACACCCTCACCGAAACGCAGGGAGAGGTGCTGGATCAGTCGCCGGAAGGCGGGTTTGCCTACCTCCACGGCGCGCGGAATATCATTCCCGGCCTGGAACACTCTCTGGAAGGCAAGGAGGCCGGCGACGAGGTCTCGGTGACCATCGAAGCCGCCGACGCCTACGGCGAGCGGGACGACCGGCTGGTGCAGAGCGTCCCCCGAGAGATGTTCCCGGAAGACGCGGAGCTGCAAGTCGGCAACCGTTTTCACGGACAGACGCCCGACGGGCAGCCGATGATCCTCACCGTCACCGACGTCAAAGAGGAAGAGGTGGAGGTGGACGCCAACCACCCGCTGGCGGGCACCACCCTCCATTTCGAGGTAAAGGTGTTGGACGTGCGGGACGCATCGCCGGAAGAAGTGGAGCACGGCCACGCCCACACGCCGACCCACCACTGATCCCCGGAGGCGGCGGCCCTACTCGTCGTCCAGTAGCGCCCGGAGGCCCCATAGGGCCGCCGCCTCGGGGTCGTTGATCAGGCGCACCGGGATCGCGTCCAGGTAGTCGCGGAAGCGCCCCTTGCCGATGAACCGTTCGTGGAAGCGGGACGCCATCAAGGGGCCGCGCAGCGCGGGCAGAATACCGCCCGCCAAGTAGACACCGCCGCGGGCGCCAAGGGTCAGCGCCAAGTTGCCGGCCACCATCCCCAAAAAGCGGAAAAAGAGGTCCAGTGTCCGGGCGGCATCCGGGTCGCCTTCATTGGCGGCGGTAGTGACCCGCTCGGGGGTCGGCGCCGCGCCGCCGTGCAGCGCGCGGTGCAACGCCGCCAAGCCACTCCCGCTCAGCACCGCCTCGGCGGAGACGTGCCCCAAATCCCGGCGCATCACCGCCAGGACCTCCGCCTCCTCGTCGTCGGAGGCGGCCAGGGTGACGTGACCGCCCTCTCCCGGCACTGCGGTCCAGCCGCCGCCGCACGGGACAAGACCGGCCACACCGAGGCCGGTGCCCGCGCCAAGCACGGCCAGCGGCGCCCCGGCCATACCGGGGCGGTCGGCCACCGGGGTCATCGCCTCCGGCGGCAATTCCGGCAACGCCCGAGCCAGAGCGTGGTAGTCGTTGACCAGCCGGGCGCGGACCGCGCCCACGGATCGCGCCAGCCCGGTCTCGTCCACCGCCCATCCCAGATTGGTCAGGCGCACCGCACCCGCGGCCACGGGTCCGGCCACCGCCGCCGCCACCACCAGCGGCCCGTCCACGCCGCCCCCGCTTCCCGCCAGGTAGTCGCCAAAAGCGCTCTCCAGCCCGTCCAGACCCGCGTTGAGGTAGCGCACCGGCACCCCGGGTGGGCCGCCCGGCGCCGCCTCGGCGATCCGCGTGTGGGTGCCACCCACGTCGGCCAGCAGATACCGCGTCATGCGGCCTCCGGGGCCGGGCGGCCGTGGGCGTCGTGCAACGCCTCCAGGAAGGTGGTGCGCCAGCGGTGAATGTCATTTTCCCGTAACGCCTTGACCATCGCCTGCCACCGCTCGCGCCGCTCGTCCAAGGGCATGGCGAGGGCGCGGTCGAGGCCGTGGACGATCTCGTCGACGTTGTACGGGTTGACCAGCACCGCCGCCTCCAACTCCCGGGCCGCCCCGGCCAGGGTGGAGAGCACCAGAACGCCGGGGTCGTCGGGGTTCTGGGCGGCGACAAACTCCTTGGCCACCAGGTTCATGCCGTCGCGCATCGGGGTCACCAGCCCGACGTCGCTGCGCGCCAAAAAGCCGAGGACATTGGAACGGTGGAAGCCCTTGTTGAGGTAGCGCAGCGGCACCCAGTCGTACTCGGCGAAGCGGCCGTTGATATGCCCGGCCATGTACTCCAGGTGGTGGCGGATCTCCTCGTACTCCGCCACATCGCCTCGTGAGATGGGGGCGATCTGGAGGAAGACCACCGAACGGCGGTAGTCCGAGTGCCGTTCCAGCAGGGTTTCATACGCCTCGAACCGGTTCCGCAGTCCCTTGCTGTAGTCGAGGCGATCCACGCCGATGATCAGCCGCCGCTGCTGGAGACTCTGTTGCAGCCGCCGCCCCTGCTGGGAGTTGAAGCCGCGCCGCGCCTCCCGCGCCACGGTATCGACGTCGATGCCGATGGGGAAGACACCGGCCCGGGCCGTCTCCCCGTCCACCACCGCCCACTCGCCGTCCCGCACCGCGCCGCCCTCCATGTGGGTGATGCAGTCGAGAAAATTGTCGCGGTCGAAGCCGGTCTGGAAACCCACCAGATCGTAGGCGCACAGGGCGCGCAGCAGGCGCTGGTGATCGGGCAGTGCGCGCATCACATCCCACGGCGGGAACGGGGTGTGGAGGAAGAAGCCGATGGGGGCGGTGAGCCCCCGCTGCCGCAGCAGCGCGCCCATGGGGATGAAGTGGTAATCGTGGACCCAGACCGCCTCATCGCCCTGGAGCAGCGGCAACAAGTGCTCGGCGAAGAGGCGATTGACCTCCCAATACCCCTCGATCCGCGCATCGGTGCAGTGGACGAAGGACATGCGGTAGTGGAAGAGCGGCCACAAGACTTGATTGGCGTAGCCCATGTAGTACCGCTCGTACTCGTCCCGGGTCAGCCGCAAGGTCGCGTAGCGGACACCGTGGGCCTCCTGGACGCGGGGCGCCCGGGCCGGGTCGGCGCGCTCGTCGATGCCGCCGCTCCACCCAAACCACAATCCACCAGACTCTTCCAGCGCCGCCCGCAGACCCACCGCCAGCCCGCCCTGGGCGCCCTGCAGCTGACTCGGCAGCGCCACGCGATTGGAGACGGTGACCAACTCGCTCATAGCACCTCCTCCCAGTCCCGGCTCAGGCGCATGGCCGAGTTGATCAACCCGACCATGCTGTACGTCTGGGGGAAGTTCCCCCACAACTCCCCGCTGCCCGGGTCGATGTCCTCCGACAACAGCCCCACATGGTTGCGCCGCTGGAGGAGGTTCTCGAACAGGCTGCGGGCCTCCTCGGCGCGCCCCACCGCGGCCAGCGCGTCGATGTACCAGAAGGTACAGGTGGTGAACGCCGTGCTCGGGGTGCCGAAATCGTCCTCGTGGATGTAGCGGTAGAGGAAGTCACCGTGGCGCAACTCCTTTTCAACCGCCTGGATGGTGCCGGCCAAGCGGGGGTCCGACGGGTCGAGAAAACCCAGTTCGTAGAGCAGCATCAGGCTGGCGTCGAGGTCGCGGCCGCCGAATCCCGCAACGTAGGTGTTGCGCTCGGCGTCCCACGCCTCGCGCCGGATCACCGCGGCCATCTCCGCCGCCCGCCCCTGCCAGTAACGGGCGCGGTCGGGCAGGTCGATGTGGGCGGCGATGGTGCCCAGGGTACGTGCCGCCGCCCAGCAAACCGCCGCCGAGAACGTATGCACGGCGGCCATGCCGCGGAACTCCCACGGCCCGGCGTCGGGCTGACGGTAGACCGCCACCGCCTGCTCCCCCAGCGCCTCCAGCCGCCGGAAGAGCGCCTCATCGCCCCGCCGCTGCAGCCGCTCGTCGAAGAAGAGGTGGGCGGTGGCCAGGATTGCCGAGCCGTAAACGTCATTCTGTTGCTGCTCGTAGGCCTGGTTGCCAACCCGCACCGGCCCCATGCCGCGATAGCCGGTCAGCCCTTCGGCCACCGTCTCCACCAGGTCGTCCCGCCCGTTGATGCGGTAGACCGGGCGCAGCGGCCGGCCGCCGTTGGTGGCGGTGGTGTTGATGATGAACCGCACATAGTGCTCCATGGTCTTGGTGGCGCCCAGGCGGTTCAGCGCGTTGATGACAAAGTAGGCGTCCCGCAGCCAGCAGTAGCGGTAGTCCCAATTGCGGCCGCTCTCCGGCGCCTCCGGGATGGAGGTGGTGACGGCGGCAATCACCGCGCCGGTGTCCTCGTAGGTGTTGAGCTTGAGGGTGATGGCGGCGCGGATCACCGCCTCCTGCCACTCGAAGGGGATCGCCAAGCCGCGCACCCACTCCTGCCAATAGGTACAGGTGTGCTCGAAGAAGTTGGTCCCGGTCTCCCGGGCGGACAGCGGCACCGTCTCGTCCGGACCGAGGATCAGCGTCACATCGTGCTCCAGGATGAACGGCGTCTCGTCCACCACCGCGGTCACCGAGGCATCGGTGGTCAAGCGCAGCACCTGGGACGTCCCCACGTAGCGGATGTGGTTGCTGCCGTGGGTGATGGCGGGCACCGCCGTGCCGTACTCGAAGACCGGGCGGCAACGGATGCGGATCAACGGAGAGCCGGCCAGACGGCGGATCTGGCGAACGACCATCACCGGCCGGAAGGTGCGGCCGAACTGCTCGAACCGGGGAGCGAAATCGGTGACCTCCACCACCCCGCCGTTGCCGTCGAACAGCCGGGTGACGACGATAGCGGTGTTCCGCAGGTACTCCTGCTCGCTGCGCACCCAGCTGTCCATCTCCACCGCGAACCGGCCCTGGCCGTCCCCCAGGGCCGGCGGCCCCAACAGGGAGCAAAAGACCGGGTCCCCATCGAATCGCGGCATGCACGCCCAGGTGATCTCGGCGCGGCGATCCACCAGGGCGGCGAAACTGCAATTTCCAAGAAGGGCCTGATCCAAGGTACTCACACGTCCTCCCTTATCCACTTTCCCGTCATCATCCCTTTCCCGTCACCCCCCCTTCCGCTCCCTCTCTATATGCGGACCGTTGGCCGTTGAACCAAGCCACCACCGCCTCCGGATCGGGCAGCCGCCACGCCGCCTCGGTGGGCCCGGCCCCCACCTTGATCCCGGCCCCGCCCATGGCCTGGACGGCGAGGAAGCCGGCCTCGTCGGTAAGATCGTCGCCGAGAAAGACCGGGCGGCGGCCGGCGAACGGCGCCTCGGCCATGAAGGCGCGCACCGCGCCGCCCTTATCGTGTCCGGCGGGGCGCAACTCGACGACGCACTTTCCGGGCTGGACCTCCAGCGTGCCGCCGGAGGCCGCCGCCAGACGCTCCACGACACCACGCAGTTCTTCCTCCAGGGCTGGGGCGCCCCGGTAGTGGACGGCCAGCGCGTCGCCCTTGTCCTCCAGCAACACCCCCGGCTCGGTGGAGGCGATGCGGCCCAGCTCCCAGCGGGCGCAGGCGATCTGTTCCTCCCCCACCGGCGGGGCACGGTGCAAACCCCCGGCGGCATCGCGCCGCTCCGCACCGTGAATCCCGGCCACCGGCAGCCGGAGCGGCGCCACAATGCGGTCCACCGAGGCGATGGAGCGGCCGCTGATCAGGGCCACCGCCCCGCCGGCGCGCGCCCACAACCGCTCCAAGGTCCCGCGGGCCGCCGGGGTCAGCTCCGCATGTTCCGGGTGGCCGACGATCTCCACCAGCGTGCCGTCCAGATCGATGAAGAACGCACCATCCCCCTCCATCCACAAACGATCCGCGCTCTCTTCGCCCATTCGCGACTCCCGTCGGAGATCTCGCATTACGGTGGCTGCAACCATCGACGATGCCATACAGGTGGCATCGGCAAAGGCCCGATTCAACCGGCCGGGTCGGGCGGCCGCCCTTCGCCGTTGACACCAGTGTTGCCGTTCCCGGCGGTGCCCTCCGGCGCCGGCGACTCCTCGGTCTCTTCTTCGTCGTCCGCTTCCTGGCGCAGCACTTTGTGGATCTTGCGGGTATAGAGGGCGGCCTTGACGGCCTGATCGAGAATCCGGCGGATGGCGGAGAGTTCATCCAGGCGGCTGACCATGTGGCGCACCGGGATGCGGCCGGCGGTCCCGGCGTAGAGGAGCCGCCGCTTGACCTCCTGGTACGACGCCTCCAGCCCCTTGTGGGCCTTGCGCAGCTTCTTCGGACGGAAATCCTCCAACTCCGCGTCGGCCCGTTGCAGCAAAGCGATCGCCTCGCGCTTGAAGTCGTTGACGGCACCGGCCAACGGCTCGTCCTGGATATCCGCCAACCGCCTGCCGGTCATCTCCAGCGCCCGCTCCACCATGTCTTCGTAGTACTGGGTGATGCGCACGGCGTCGGCGAACGACCGGCTCATGGGTTCCGGCAGATCGGCGTTCCGGGTCGCCAAGCTGGTGAAATCGCCCACCGCGATCACCAGCCGCTCGATGATTTGCTTATCCTGCGCCAACCACTGGCCCGCGTCCCCCTCGGCACTGACGGCGGACGCCGACGCCCGGCGGGCGATATCACCAATCCGGGCCAGCTCCAGGTTTAACGCCTCCAAGGCCAGCGCCGGCGTGCCGGCGACGTTCTTGTCCAGGTGGCGCGGTTTACCCAGGTCCTCCTCGGCGGTGACGAACATCCGCTCCAGCACCCGCACCAGCCACGGCGTCAGCGGCCAGACCATGGCGGTGCCGGTCAGCTTGGTGGCGGTGTGGAAGAGGGCCAGCACCGTGGCCGGATTGGGATCAAGACCCAGGGCTCGGGCCAGCGCCGCCCCTCCCGCCAGCAACAGCGGCATAATGAAGAACGCGGCGATGCCGGTGAGGACGTTGAAGAACGTCAGCGCCATGGCCGCCCGCTTGGCGTTGGAAGTGGCGCCGATCACGGCCAACAGCGCGGTGGAGGTGGTCCCCACGTTGGCCCCGATGACCATGGCGGCGGCGGCGTCCAGCGGAATGACACCGGTGCCGGCGGCGGTGAGGGTCACCGCCAGCGCCGCGCTGGAGGAGTTCATCAACACCGTCAACACCATGCCGATGAGGGTGAAGATCAGCAGGCTGACCAACCCCGCCCCGGCATACCGCGCCAAATCGAAGTGCTGCTCCACCCCATCGAAGGTGGTCTTCAGCACGTCGATGCCGAGGAAGAAGATGCCGAATCCGGCCAGCGCCTCCCCCAGCGCCCCCCGCCGGCTTCCCCCGCCGGTGACGCGCAGCGCCATGCCGATGGCGATGGCCGGCATGGCCAGATCCTGGATATTGACGTTGAAGCCGACCACGGCCACCAGCCAACTGGTGGCCGTGGTGCCGACGTTGCTGCCGATGATCACGCCCACCGACTGGAAGAGCGTCATCAAGCCGGCGTTGACGAAGCCGATGGTGGCGACCGTCACCGCGGTGGACGACTGCACCATGGCGGTGATGACGATCCCCGAAAGGATGCCGCGCCCGGTGGTGGCGGTGCCGTGGGCCAGGATCTCCCGCAGGGCGTTGCCGGCGGCGACCTTCAGCCCGTCGGTCATCAACTTCATGCCGAGCAGGAAGAGACCCACGCCGCCGAGAAAGGTCACTGCCATCCATCCGCTCATGGATTGGAGTCTACCCGAGCCCGGTGGTCCATGTGTGGGCTGGCACACATCGTCGGCCGCCGGCTTGGCGCACCATGGAGACCGTTCCGGGCCACCCCCACCGGAGAGGTCGCCATGTGCCGCCACCGTCTGCTTCAGGTCGCTCTATTGATTGCCCTGTTGCCGGCCGTCGCTCAACCGGCGTGGAGCCATCCACCGCGGCTCAGCGACCACCAGATCCATCTGCTGGCCTACGCTTGGCATGTGGGGGAAGAGTACGACCTCTCCCTAACCATGGCCGGCATCCTGA
>SKYL01000064.1 GCA_007127935.1 Halorhodospira sp.
ATCTCGGCCACCACCGGCGCGCCGCCGGTCCCCGTGCCGCCGCCCATGCCGGCGGTGATAAAGACCATATCGGCACCTTGGAGGACTTCTTGAATCCGGTCCCGCGACTCCAGGGCCGCGTTGCGGCCCACCTCGGGATCGGCACCGGCGCCCAGCCCCTTGGTGATCCCGGAACCGAATTGCACCGTGGTGCCGGCCGACAGGTTGGCCAACGCCTGGGCATCGGTGTTGGCGCAGATGAACTCCACGCCATCCACATCCGCCGCCAGCATGTGCTGCACTGCGTTGCCGCCGCCGCCGCCGACGCCCACCACCTTAATGATCGCGTTTTGATTCTGTGTATCCATCAACTCAAACATGGCCGCACCTCCAAAAACCTCGAATTCTTTTTTCGCCGTCTGCCGGCTTCCCCCGCCGGAGGCGGGGAGCCGGCCCGTCGATCCGCTACAGATTCCCCTGGAACCACCCCTTCATCCGGCGCCACAACCCCTCGAACGCCGGCTCCCGTCCCAACACCGCCGTGCCCACGCCCCGGTTGTGCACGCCGAAGGCGAGCAATCCCACACCGGTGGAGTACATGGGGTTGCGCACCACATCGGAGAGGCCGGTGACGTTTTTCGGCACACCGGTGCGCACCGGCAGATGGAAGACCTCCTCGGCCAGGTCGGTGACGCCTTCCATCTTGGAACTCCCGCCGGTGAGCACCACTCCGGCGGGGATCAAATCCTCGAACCCGCTCTTGCGCAGCTCCGCCTGGACCAGCGTAAGCAACTCGTCGTACCGCGGCTCCACCACGGCGGCCAACGATTGCCGGGAAAGCCGCCGCGGGGGCCGGTCGCCGACACTGGGCACCTCGATAGTCTCCTCCGGGTTCGCCAACTGCGAGAGGGCGCAGGCATAGCGCACCTTGATCTCCTCGGCGTGGTGGGTCGGCGTGCGCAGCGCCACCGCGATATCGTTGGTGACCTGGTGGCCGGCGATGGGGATCACCGCCGTGTGCCGGATGGCACCGCCGGTAAAGACGGCGATGTCGGTGGTGCCGCCGCCGATGTCCACCAGGCAGACCCCCAGCTCCTTCTCATCTTCTGTGAGTACCGCCTGGGCCGCCGCCAATTGCTGGAGGACAATATCGTCCACCTCCAGACCGCAGCGGCGGACGCACTTGGTGATGTTCTCCGCCGCCGAAACCGCGCCGGTGACCATATGGACCCGCGCCTCCAACCGCACCCCGGACATGCCCAACGGATCGCGGATCCCCTCCTGGTTGTCGATGACAAACTCCTGGGGGATGACGTGGATGATCTGTTGGTCGGCGGGGATCGCCACCGCCTTGGCGCCGTCGATGACCCGCTCCAGGTCGCTGCGGGTGACCTCGTTGTCGCGGATCGCCACCATGCCGTGGGAGTTGAGACTGCGGATGTGACTGCCGGAGATGCCGACGTAGGCCGAGTGGATCTCACAGCCGGCCATCAACTCCGCCTCCTCCACCGCCCGCTGGATCGACTGCACCGTGGAGTCGATGTTGACCACGACCCCTTTCTTCAAGCCGTGGGAGGGGTGGCTGCCAACGCCCACCACCTCCAACTCGCCCCCCTCGGTGGCCTCGCCGACGATGGCGACCACCTTGGAGGTGCCGATGTCGAGCCCCACCAGCAGCCCTTGTTCTGTCTTACGCACCATGATCCGCTCCGTCCTCAGTCCGCCGCCCCACTCCACGCCACCGCGAAGCCGTTGGGGTAACGCAAATCCACCCGTTCGATCCGTTCCCACCCGTTGCCCTCCAGGGAGGGCAACACGTCGACGAACCGCTCCACCCGCTCCACCGGCCGTTCCCGGCCCATGGCCAGTTCGACACCGTCATCGAACCGCGCCTGCCAGGCACCCCGGGGGGACAGGGTGAGCGACGTCACATTGACGCCGGTGTCATGGAAGAGGCGCTCCAGCCGCCGATGGGTCGACAGCACTTTGTCCGCTTGGCCGTCGGGTCCGGCCAGCCGGGGCAACCCGTCCGGGATGGTCTCCGGCGGCGGCCGGAAGATCGCGCCGCGTTCATCCAGCAGCGCGGCATCGCCCCACAGCGCCGCCGCGCGCCGTTCCCGGATGACAACGGAGAGCGTCTCCGGCCAGACCCGCTGGACCGAGACCTCGTCCACCCACGGCAACGCCTCCAGGGCCCGTCTCGCACCGCGGACGTCGAGCCCCAGCATGCTCTTATGCAAATGGGGTGCCAGGGCCTCGCGCACCTCCCGTGCCGTCAGCCGCTCGGGGGCCTGGGCCAGCTCCACCCGTTCCAGGGGAAAGAGGTGCCCGGTGCGCGCCACCGCAGAGGCGAGATAGCTCAACGCGACGATGACCACCACCACGGCCAGCGCCGCGAAGAGGCGCCCACCGGTCAACCAGCGGGGCCGCTCCCGGCCCGCCAGATCGCTCCAGTCTGCGCCGGCGCTCATCGAACCGCCCCTCCCAGAATGCGCACCACCAAGTCATCAAAACCGATACCGGCCACGGCGGCGCTTTTGGGCACCAGCGAGTGGTCGGTCATCCCCGGGATCGTGTTCACCTCCAGCAGCCACCACGCTCCGTCCTCCCGGGAGCGCATCACGTCGACCCGCCCCCATCCGGCGCCCCCCACGGCGTGAAACGCCTCCAGCGCCAGGGTGCCCAGGGCGCTTTCATCGGCGGGGTCCAAGCCACTGGGGCAGTGGTATTGCGTCGTCCCGGCCCGGTACTTGGCATCGAAGTCGTAGAAGGTGCGCGGGGTCTCCAGCCGGATCGACGGCAGCGGCGCGTTCTCGAGGAGCGTAACCGTGAACTCCTCCCCGTCGATCCAGCACTCCACCAGCACGTCGGCGTCGTACGTCCCGGCCGCCTGCAGCGCGGGCGCCAACTCCGCCGGGGCCTCCACCCGGCTCATGCCGATGCTGGAGCCCTCGCGGGCCGGCTTGACGATCAGCGGCAGCCCCAACGCCTCAATGATGGGTCCGGCCTCGGCCGCGCCGCGCACCAAGCGGGCTGGCGGTGTGGGCAGCCCGGCGCCGCGCCACAGTTGCTTGGTCCGCCACTTGTCCATGCCGAGGGCTGAGCCGAGGACACCCGTTCCGGTGTACGGAATCTCCAGCACCTCCAACGCGCCTTGGATGGTGCCGTCCTCGCCACCCCGGCCGTGGAGGGCGATAAAGGCGCGATCGAAGCCGCGCAACGCTTCGAGCGGTTGCTCGGCGGGGTCGAAGGGGTGGGCGTCGAAGCCACGCCGCTGGAGTGCCGCCAGGACGGCGGCGCCGCTCTTCAGGGAGATTTCCCGTTCGGCGGAGGCGCCGCCCAGGAGGACCGCCACCCGGCCGACTTCTTCGGGACTCAACAGCGGTTGCTTCATGACCGTGCCTCCCGGCCGACAATGTGAACCTCGGGCTCCAGGTGGACGCCGTGGGCGTCCCGCACCCGTTGTTGGATGTGGGTGATAAGCGCTTCGATGTCCGCCGCGGAGCGGCCTTCGTTGATGATGAAATTGGCGTGGCGCCGGGAGACGTGGGCGCCGCCGCGTTGTTCGCCTTTGAGGCCCGCCGCCTCGATGAGGCGGGCGGCGTGGTCGCCCGGCGGGTTGCGGAAAACGGAGCCGCAGGTGGGGCGCCCCACCGGCTGGGTGGCGTTGCGCCGGCGCAGCAACGCCCGAATGCGCTCCCGCATGGCCGCCGCGTCGCCGGCTTCCAGCCGCCAGGTGGCGGCGACGAACCACTCGCCTTCGGGTCCCGACACTTTGCGGTAGCCGACATCGAAATCTCCAGGGTCGCGGCGGCGCAGGCGACCGGCGCGGTCCACGGTCTCCACCCCGGTGATCCGCTCCCACGTCTCGCCGCCGAAGGCGCCGGCGTTGAGGGTCAACGCCCCGCCCACGGTGCCCGGGATGCCGGCCAGGAACTCCAGGCCGGCCCACCCCCGGCGCACGGCCGACCGGGCGACGCGGGCGCACGCCACCCCGGCCTCGGCCCGCACCGACGGACCGTCGAAGGCGAGGCCGTCGAGACCGCCCTGGGTGACGATCACGGTGCCGTCGATGCCGCCGTCCCGCACCAGCAGGTTGCTGCCCAGCCCGCACCAATAGACCGGCTCGTCGGCCGGCAGCGAGGCGAGGAAGGCCGCCAGGTCTTCGACCCCGGACGGGCTGTAGAGGCGCCGCGCCGGACCGCCCACCCGCCATGTGGTGTAGCGGGCCATCGGCTCGTCCTCCCGGATCTCGCCGGGGCGCACCCGGGATCGTTGCAGCGCGGCGCTCACGATGCGTCCTCCCCCGGGCCGAAGTGATCCACCAAGCCCTGCGGCACCGTGCCGATGCTGCCGGCCCCCAGGGTCAACACCACGTCGCCCGGCTGCAGCAGGTGCTCCAGCAGGGCGGGCAACTCGTCGAGCCGCTCCACGAAGACCGGTTGGACACCGCCCCGGGCGCGGATCGCGGCGGCCAGGGCGCGGCCGTCGGCCCCGGCCAGGGGCGGCTCACCGGCGCCGAAGACCTCGCAGAGGAGCAAGGCGTCGGTACCGGCCAGGACCCGGGCGAAGTCGTCGAAGAGGTCGCGGGTGCGGGAGAAACGGTGGGGCTGGAAGACCACCACCACCCGGCGATCCGGCCACGCGTCCCGGGCGGCGGAGAGGGTCGCCGCCACCTCCCGCGGGTGGTGGCCGTAGTCGTCCACCAGGGCCACCGAGCCACCCTTCACCGCCAGGCTGCCGTAGGACTGGAAGCGGCGGCCGATGCCCTGGAACGCGGAGAGCGCCCGCTGGATCGAGGGGATGTCGGCCCCGACGTCCCGGGCCAGGGCGATGGCGGCCAGGGCGTTCTGCACGTTGTGCCGCCCCGGCAGGTTCAATTCCACGTCGAAGGTCTCGCCGCCGGCCTCCACCACCCGGAAGGCGGTGCGGCGGCCCCGCGGCGTCACCGCCTCACCGCGCACGTCGGCGTCGTCGGCGAAGCCGTAGGTGCGCACCGGACGGGTCAGATCGCGGCGCAGGCGGCGCAGTTCCTCGTCGTCGGCGCAGAGCACCGCCAGGCCGTAGAACGGCAGGTGGTGCAGAAAGGTCTCGAAGGTCTCCCGCAACCGGTCGAAATCGCCGCCGTAGGTCCCCAGGTGGTCGGCGTCGATGTTGGTGACGGCGGCGGTGACCGGCTTCAGGTAGAGGAATGAGGCGTCGCTCTCGTCGGCCTCCGCCACCAGGTAACGGCCGGTGCCCAAACGGGCGTGGGCGCCGGCGCTGACCAGACGGCCGCCGATGACGAAGGTCGGGTCGAGCCCCCCTTCCGCCATGCAACTGGCCGTCAGCGAGGTGGTGGTGGTCTTGCCGTGGGTGCCGGCCACGGCGATGCCGTGGCGGAAGCGCATCAACTCCGCCAACATCTCGGCCCGGGGGACCACCGGCAGGCGGGCTTGGCGGGCCGCCGCCACTTCGACGTTCTCGGCGTCCACGGCGCTGGAGGTGACCACGGCGTCGGCCCCGGTTACGTGCTCGGCCGCATGCCCCACCGCCACCGGCACGCCGAGATCCCGCAGACGGCGCACCACGGCGCCGGCCTGGATGTCGGAACCGGTCACGGCGAAGCCCAGGTTGTGGAGCACCTCGGCGATCCCGCCCATGCCGGCGCCGCCGATCCCGACGAAATGAATCCGGCGCACGTGGCCGAAGGCGCCCGGCCCCGAGGGGAGCGTGACATCCGGCCGTTGCGGTCGATCAGCGGCGGTCATCGGAGACCTCCATACAGGCGTCGGCCACCCGGCGGGCGGCATCGGGGCGGGCCATCGTCCGGGCGGCGGCGGCCATGCGCGACAGCGCCTCCCGGTCCACCAAGAGGCGGGCCAGCAATGGAGCCAGCGCGCCCTTCTCCAGATCGTCCTGGGGCAGTACATCGGCGGCGCCGGCATCGGCCAAGTGGCGGGCGTTGGCGGTCTGATGATCGTCGGTGGCCCACGGCAGCGGCACCAGGACCGCGCCCAGGCCCGCCGCCGACAGCTCCGCCACGGTCAGCGCCCCGGCCCGGGCCACCACCAGGTCGGCCCAACCGTAGGCCTCGTCCATCGCCTCGATGTACTCCACCACTTGCGCCTCCACCCCGGCCTCCCGGTAGGCGGCGCGGGCCGTCTCCACCGTCGCCGGCCCGGCTTGGTGGAGGATCTCCGGCCGCAACGCCTCGGGCAACCCGGCCACCGCCTCCGGCACCCGCCGGTTCAACGCCAGCGCCCCCTGGCTGCCCCCAAGGATCAGCAACCGTAACGGCCCGCGGTGTTCCGCCAACCGCGTCTCCGGCGGCGGCAATGCGGTGACGGCGGCCCGCACTGGATTCCCCACCCACTCGCCCCGCTCACCGAAAGCGTCGGGAAAGCCGGTCAGTATCCGTGCCGCCCATCGCGCCAGGAGCCGATTCGCCAACCCGGCCACCGCGTTCTGTTCGTGAATCACCAGCGGCACCCCGGCCATCCGCGCCGCCAGCCCCACCGGCGCCGCCACGTAACCGCCCATGCCGAGTACGGCGCGGGGGGCCAGACGGCGGATGATCCGGCGGGCCGCCCAAGTGGCCGCGGCCAGGCGCCACGGCGCCCCCAACCAGCCGGTCCAGCCCTTGCCCCGCAAGCCGGTCATCGCCAGCCACTCGACGGCGATTCCGGTCCCCGGCAGCACCCGCGCCTCCAGACCGGCGCGTGTACCCACCCAGGCCACCGGGACCGACCGGTCCGCTAACTCACGGGCGGCGGCCAGGGCCGGGTAGACGTGGCCACCGGTCCCCCCGGCGGCGATGAGCACCGGTCCCGTGGTCACGGCGATTCCTCCCCGGGGCGGCGCCCGTCGGCCCGGGCCCGCTGCAACTCGCAACCGGCCCGCAACAGAAGCCCGACCATCACCCCGGTGGCCAAGGCGCTGCTGCCGCCGTAGCTGACCAGCGGCAGCGTCAACCCCTTGGTGGGCAACAAGCCCATGGCCACACCCATGTTGATGAACGCCTGCAGTCCAAGGCTCAACCCCGCGCCCCACGCCACGAATCCGGCGAAGGGCAAGCCGTGCCGATGGCAGGCGCGTCCGGTGAGCAGGGCGCGGCTGGCGACGAAGGCGAACAGCCCCACCACCACCGCGATGCCCACCAGGCCGAACTCTTCGGCCAGCACCGAGAAGACGAAGTCGGTATGGGCCTCCGGCAGGTAGAAGAGCTTCTGGACCCCGTTGCCGAGGCCGACCCCCCACCACTCGCCCCGGCCGATGGCGATCAGGGACTGCGTCAATTGGAAGCCGGTGGCGAAGGGGTCGGACCACGGGTCCATGAAGGCGGTGACCCGCTGCCAGCGGTAGGGGGAGTAGACCACCAGCGACGCCGCCGCGGCCCCCAGCACCGCCACCAGGGCCAGGAAGCGCCACAGGGGTACGCCGGCCAGGAAGAGCAGGCCCAACGCCATCGCCAACAGCAGCAGCGCGGTGCCGAAATCGGGCTGCAACAACAAGAGAAACCCGCAGACGCCGAAGAGCGCCACCGGCAACAGAAAGGCCACCGTCGACTCCCGCACCTCGCGCCCCCGGCGCACCAGGTAACCGGCGAGGTAGAGCATCAACAAAACCTTCGCCCCCTCCGCCACCTGGAAGTTGAAGACCCCCAGGGGGATCCAGCGCACGGCGCCGTTGACCTCCCGGCCGACACCGGGCACCAGCACCATCAACAACAGCAGCATGGCCAGCGCCAGGAGCGCCGGGCCGCCCCGCTCCCAGTTCACCAACGGCACCTGGATCATGGCGTAGGCCACGCCGGCGGCCAGGAGCATGAAGACGGCTTGGCGCTTCAGGTAGTAGAAGGCGTCGCCGGTGGCCTGTTCCGCCACCGAGACCGACGCCGACGCCACCATGACCACCCCGATTAAGGCGATGGCCCCCAGCGCGGCCAGCAAGGCGTGGTCCAGATGCTCCCACGCCGCGGGTTCCACGGCATCCCGGGGCATTCCGGTAACGGTGAGGTCAGCCATCGCCCACCACCTCCTTCACCGCCGCCCGGAAGGCCTCGCCGCGGGCCTCGAAGCCGGTGAACTGATCAAAACTGGCACAAGCCGGCGACAGCAATACCGCGTCGCCGGGCCGGGCCAGCCGCGCCGCTTGGTCCACGGCAGCGGTGAGATCGGACACCCGGACGATGTCCGCCGCCGCCCCGGCCAGCGCGTCGGCCAGCAACGGCGCATCACGGCCGAAGAGGACCACCGCCCGGGCGCACCCGCGGACCGCCTGCGCCAACGGGCGGAAATCGGCGCCCTTACCGTCACCGCCCGCCAACAGGACCGCCGGCCTGCCGATTCCCACCAGGGCGGCGGCGGCGGCCCCGACGTTGGTAGCCTTGGAGTCGTTGATCCAAACCACCCCATCCCGCTCGATCACGCGCTCCATCCGGTGCGGCAGGCCCGCGAATCGGGCCAAGACCGTCTGCTGGACGGCCGCCGGCACCCCGATCCGGTCCGCCAAAGCCATGGCGGCCAACGCATTGACGACATTGTGACGCCCTTGGAGCCGAACCTGGGCGAGAGGCATCAACGGCCGGCCGCGGGCGGCCAGGGCCGGACCGTCCGGGGTCCCGGTTAAACCGTAATCGACGCCCTCTGCGGTGCGCGCCGAGAGCAGCAGACGGCCCGCGCCGGTCCGGGCGGCCATGGCCGCCACCCACGGATCGTCCATGTTCAAGACCGCCCAGCGGGCCCCGTCCAAGATCCGCTCCTTGACCGCGGCGTACTCCTCGAAATCCTGGTAGCGGTCCATATGGTCTTCGGTGATGTTGAGCACCACCGACGCCAAGGGGTTCCACCCGCTCACCGCCTCCAATTGGAAGCTGGAGACCTCCAGGACGTAGGCCGCGGGCGCTGGATCACGCAGCAGATCGAGGGCCGGGGTGCCCAGGTTGCCGCCCACGGCGGCGTCGATGCCGGCCTCCGCCGCCATCTCCCCCACCAGGGTGACCACGGTACTCTTGCCGTTGGAGCCGGTCACCGCCACCACCGGGGCATTGGCCGCAGCGGAGAAAAGGGTCAACTCACCGCTCACCGTCACCCCGGCGCGCACGGCGGTGACCAGCGGCGCTTCCCGCGGGTCGACACCTGGACTCAGAATGACGCGCTCGGCGCTTGCCAGGAGTTCGGTATCCAGCCCGCCGAGGCACGTCTCCACCTCCGGGTGGTCCCGGGTCAGCTCATCCAGACGCGGCGGACGATGGCGGCTGTCGGTCACCACCACCGTGAGGCCCAGACGGCGCAGATGGCGGACGCACGCCATGCCGGTGGCGCCCAGCCCCACCACGGCCGTGTAGCCGGGGGCAATACCAGGCGAATTGGAGAACACCGCGGCCATCAACGCACCTTCAACATGGCGAGCCCCACCAGGACCAGGATTACGGTGACGATCCAGAAA
>SKYL01000337.1 GCA_007127935.1 Halorhodospira sp.
CCGCCGTCGGCGAAGAGGCCGTGCAGGCAGCGGTCCATGAAGATGTTGACCCGGCGGGGCACGCCGCCGGTGGCGCGGTGGATGATCCGTAGCGCCTCGGGGGTGATCTCCAGGCCGCCACCGTGCCCGGCGCGGTTGATCTT
Source organism: Halorhodospira sp. (assembly GCA_007127935.1). Taxonomy (GTDB): domain Bacteria; phylum Pseudomonadota; class Gammaproteobacteria; order Nitrococcales; family Halorhodospiraceae; genus SKYL01. The sequence continues at coordinate 144 of SKYL01000337.1, forward strand.
GTACTGGATGTACTGCCCCAACTCCTGCCGCGAGAACGGCGCCAAGCCGGCGTGGACCACCACCCGCGAGCGGAGTTGCCGCAGTTCCCGCGTCTCCAGCTTCTCCAACAGTTCCGGTTGGCCCACCAGGAGGATCTGCACCAGTTTGGCCTGGCTCGTCTCCAGGTTGGAGACCATGCGGATCAGCTCCAGGCTCTCGGCGTCGAGGTTCTGGGCGTCGTCGATGACGATGACGCAGTTGCGCTCCTCTTCGTAACGCGCCATCAGGAACGTGTTGAGGGCGGCCAGGTTCTCCTCGGTGGTGGCGGCGGGCTCCAGGCCGAAGTCGCGGAGGATGACCCGCAGCAGTTCGGGGCCGCGCACCGAGGTGTTGAAGAGCAGCGCGGTGTCGACCTTCTGCGGCTCCAGCCGCTCCATCACCAGGCGGCTCAACGTGGTCTTGCCGAGCCCCACCTCGCCGCTGAGGACGATGAAGCCCTTGCGGGTGTGGATGGCGTGGAGGATCTCCGCCAGCACCGTCTCCAGGCGCCGGGGCAGGTAGAAGTGGGCGGTGTCGGGGACCACCGGAAACGGGTCCCGTTCCATGCCGAAGAAGGCGAGGTGCGGTGAGAGGTGGTTGCTCATAGCCCCATGCGATCGGCCAGCGAGCGGACCTTGGGATCCCCCGGGTGGCGGGCGAGCAGGCGGTGGGCGCGGCGGCGGGCGTCGGCCGCCTCGCCCAGGCGCGCCTCCACGATGGTCAGGTTGATCTCGGCCTCCAGGTCGCCGGGGCGCGCTTCAAGTACGTCGTGCAGGAGCGCCCGCGCCTCTTCCAGGCGGTCTTCCTCGATCGCCCAGTAGGCGCGCATCTTCATCACGAAGGGGTCGTTGTCGCCGCGGATCTCGGTCAGGCGGTCCAGGGCCGCCGCCACGTCGTCGGGGCGGCCGGCGCGCATCGCGTCCCGGGCCTCGGCCGTCAGCCGGCTGACCTGGACCACGCGAGTACGGTCGGTCCGCGCCTCGAGGGTGGTGGGGGTGCGGGCGGCGAGTGCCAACTCGGGCAGGGTGACGCCTTCATCCCCGGCCACGGAGGCCGCGGCGAAGGGGGGCGCGTCGTCCGTGGCCGGGGGCTCCTCGGCGCGCACTGGCAGCGTGGCGGCCAGTTCGTCCATGGAGGGGCCCCGGGGGCGGGCGCGGGTGGCGGAAGTGCCGGGCAGCCGCGGCGCCGCGCCGGCGAGCAAGAGGCGGTCCATGCCGGAGGCGGTCCGCGGGGCGGCCGGTGCGGTGGCCGCGAGTGGTATCGGGGCTTGGTCTTCGTCCGCCTCGTCGTCCACCGGCATCGCCACGGTGACGGTCTCCGGCCCCGCCGGGTCCGGCGAACCGCTCAGCCACGGGGTCCAGAGGGGGGTGGTCGTCACCCCCAGAGTGGCGACAACGGCAAGGGCGGCGGCGAAAAGTAGCGCCGTCCGTTGCCCGGTGGTGCGGGTGCGGTACCAGAGCGCCAGTCGTTCCCGCCGGTGGGCCCAGCCGGTGGAGGGCGGAGCGGAAGGGGCCGTGCCGCCGTTGCCGCCGGACGTGGCGGCCGCCGGGGCGGTACCGTCCCGCTGCATCCGCCGTAGTGCCCGGTAGATCACGCTCATAGCAGTTCGACGTTGATCATCAAGACCAGCTCACTGACTCGATCCACTTCGGTGGTGCGGCTGAACAGGTAGCGCACGCCGGGGATGCGGGAGAGGAGCGGGACGCCGCTGCGCTCCTCGCGGCGGGCGCGGTCGATGAGCCCGCCGAGGATGACGGTGTCGCCGTCTTCCAGGTCGAGTTGAGTGCTGATCTCCTTGATGTCGACCCGGGGCAGGGCGATGGAGGGGGCCTGTGCGCCTGCGCCCACCTGCACCAGGGCCAGGCTCGCCTCGTCCACGTTGCTCTGCACGGGGTGGACGGTGAGCGAAATCCGTCCGTCGCTGGTGACGATGGGCAGCACACCCACCAGCAGGCCGTCGAAGACGGAGTCCACCTCGACCTGGGTGCGGGTGATGTCCCCCGCGGTGCCGGATTGGGTCACCGACGTTTCTCGGATATAGGTGCTGCTGCGGCCGACGCTGATCAACGACGGCTGGCCATGCTTGGCCCGCACCGACGGGTTGGAGAGGACTTCCACCGTCCCGTAGGTCTCCAGCAGTTGCAACACGGCGGTGCCGCGTCTCCCCGCCCCCATCAACGAGAAGGCGTCGTCCTGGGGAGAGAGGGTCATCCCCGGCATGGCGCCCCCGGCCTCGGTGACGGTGACCGAGCCCAGTTCTGCGCCGAAGGCGGTGCCGGTTTGCTCGCGCAGCGCCCCCCAGTTGACCCCGGAGCGAAACTCGTCGCTCAGCCGCACCTCCATGATCCGCGCCTCGATGAGGATCTGGCGGCCCAGGGCCTGCTGGTAGCGGGCGATCAGGTCGCGCACCGTGGCCATCTCCGATGGGCGCGCCCGCACATGGAGCACGCCGGCCATGCGGTGGATCTGGTAGTTGGCGTCCCGCCCGAGGATGCCGTTGAGGGCGGCCTCCAGGTGGTCGTACGGGTTGGTGGTGGCGGGGCCGCTGCCGTCGATGGTGAAGCGGCCGCCCAGGGCGCCGCGAGCGGCTCCGGTGCTGCCGGCACCAAGCACGTTGCCGCCGGCGCCGAAACCGACCGAGGTGCTGGCGTCGATGAAGTCCAGATGAAAGACGGCCGTCTCGAAACGGGTGACGTAGAGCAGGTTGTCCTCGATGCGGCCGTGCAGGTCGGTGCTCTCCAGCACACGGCGGAAGACGGTGGAGGCGGGCATGTCCCGGAAGCTGACCGAGAGGCGAGGCGGGTCGGCGGTCACCGCCGGGTCGATCATCAGGTTCATGCCGGTCTCGTCGGCCAGCGCCATCAAGACGTGACGCACATCCTCCCGGTCCATCTCCAGGGACATGATCACATCGTCCAGCGGGTCGTACTCCGGCATCACCGGGTCCAGCGCCAGGGGGCGCGGTGTGGTCCGCTCCAGCCTCCGAACTTCCTCCCGCCGGGCGTCCATGTGTTCCATCTGCCGTTCCAGGCGGGTGGGTTCGATGCTGTCGTCTTCCGGTGTCTCGGGCGTGCCGGCGCACCCGGCAAGGAGGGCGGTGCACGGTACCGCAACCCAACCGAGCCGACGGAGTGGGACGAAAACCGGCATGGCGAGTCCTTGGTTCTATGCCTGTGGTTCGGACGTAATGCGACCGGGGGGCGGTCGGCTTGAGACGTCCACGCAGTGAGCTTCCGATGATAGGACGATTCATGCGATGATGTCACTATCTTTGAAGGGGTTGGCTGACGCGCGGATTTCCCCCTCCGCCTCCGGCCCCGGTCTTTACTTGGATGGAGAGCCCCCGAATGAGTCGTAGTGAAACCACTCTGGCGATTCTCTTCGCCGACGTCTCCGGCAGCACCAAGTTATACGAGCGGATCGGGGATCAGGCGGCGCGGGATGTCTTGACCCGGATCCTGGGTTTGTTGGAACAGATCACCCATGAGAACGGTGGGACCGTCATCAAGACCATCGGCGACGAGATCATGTGCACGTTCCCCGAGGCCGACGCCGCCGCCCAGGCCGCCTGGGCAATGCAGGACGCCGTTACCGGCGGCGGGGCCGGTGACGGGGCGCCGGACATCAAGGTCGGTTTCCACTTCGGGCCGGTGATCGCCGAGGACGGGGATGTCCACGGCGACGCCGTCAACGTGGCCGCCCGCATTGCATCCCACTGCAAGCCGCGGCAGATCCTCACCACGGGCGCCACCATCGTCGTCCTTGACGAGGAGTTCGAGGAGAACTCCCGTCTCATTGACCGGACCACTGTGCGCGGGCGTCAGGAGCCGGTGGAAATCTTCGAGTTGCTGTGGGAAGAGGACGAGAGCGACCTGACCTGTATGCCGACCGATCTCATGACCGGCCCCACCACCGAGGAGGCGCTGGCGTCGTCGTTGGAGTTGCGGTTTCTGGATGCCGCGCTGGAGGTGACGCCGGAGCGGGGGGAGATCACCATCGGACGCGGCCGGGACAACGATTTGGTGGTTCCCGACGCCATGGCATCCCGGGTTCATGCGGTGATTCGCTATTTCCGTGGTAAGTTTGTGCTTATTGATCAGAGCACCAACGGTACTTTTGTCGCAACCGGGGATGGGCGCCTCGTGCCGTTGCGGCGGGAAGAGTTCCCTTTGATGGGCGAAGGATTCATCACTCTGGGGCGGGAGGCGGACGCCGATCAACGGAACGTGATCCGCTACTGTACCCGCTGACCACGGGCAGCGCAGGGAGGCGGGCCGCTAGGCGTCGAGGAGGGGCCGGCAGATGAGACAAGGATTCGAGGACGACGACTTGGACACTCTGGATAATCCAGTGGCCGGCGACGCCGGGCCGCCGACGCCCGAATGGACCGGCGGCGTGGCGGCGGGGAACCTGTGCGGGCGTCTTTATGCCGCCACCGACGTGGGCCGAAGTCGTGAGCAGAACGAAGACTTCTACCTGGTGGATGCCGCGCTCTCGTTGATCGTGGTGGCCGACGGGATGGGCGGGCATGAACGCGGCGAGGTGGCCAGCCGCATGGCCGCCACCGGGATCGCTGAACAGCTCCGTGGCCATGGCGGCGCCCCACTGGATCCGGGCGCCGCCGAGGATCGCGTGGTCCAGGCGGTGCGTGCGGTCAACCGGCAGATCTATGTGCGTAACATGGCGCGGGGGTATGAGGCCGGGCGCGGCATGGGCACCACAGTGGTGGGCTTGTGGTGTTATGGCGGGCACGACGCGGTGGCCTTTCACGTTGGCGACAGCCGGCTCTACCACTACCGCCGCGACGCTCTCCACGCCGGGACCACCGACCATACCCTCTATGAATCGTGGAAGGCGTCCGGCAAACAGGGCGATCCGCCCAAGCGCAACATCCTGATGCGTGCCGTGGGGGTTTTTGAAGAAGTGGAGGTGGAGACCGCCCGTTGCCGGTTGGAGGCGGGGGACGTCACGTTGCTCTGTAGCGACGGGCTGACCCGGATGCTCAACGACAACGCGATCCATAGGGCGGTTACCGAGATCGCCGCCCGCGGGCCGGAAGCGGTGGGGCGGGATCTGCTGCGGACCGCCAACGAACGGGGTGGCCGGGATAACATCACGTTGGCGGTGGCGCTCTGGGAGTGAGCCGCCGGGTTTCATGTATGCAAAGGGGTTGAAGTTTGCCTCGATGCCGACAAAGATGGCGCGTCCGAACCCCCACAGGAGTGCCGTCGTGACCGAAACACCCCGTGAAGACGCCGCCGGGAGTCCACCGCCTAGCCCTCTGCCAAGCCCGTTGAGATTCTTTCCCGTCACCCTTTTCGCCACCGTCATGGGCCTTTCCGGTCTGGCGTTGGCGTGGCGTGCCGCCGAGGCGTCGTGGGGTGTGGGGCCGGTGGTCAGCGGCGCGGTGGCAGTGCTCGCCGCCGCGGTCTTCGGCGTGGTGGCCCTGACCTACCTGGTGAAGGCCCTTCGCCACCGGGACGCGGTGGCGGAAGAGTTGGCCCATCCGGTGAAGATCAACTTCTTCCCCGCCTTCAGTATCAGCCTGATTCTCCTCTCCATGCTGGTCCATCCGTACAGCGAGGCGGTGGCCCGGCCGTTGTGGATCGCCGGCGCCGCTCTCCATCTGGTGGGGACGCTGGCCATCATGTCGGCGTGGATCGGTCACCGGCCTCTGCCCCTCGGGCACATCACCCCGGCGTGGTTCATTCCCGTGGTGGGCAACGTGCTGGCGCCGCCGTTGGGGGTGCAGTTGGGTTTCGTGGAGATGTCGTGGCTGCTCTTCAGTGTCGGTGTGATCTTCTGGCTGGTGTTGCTGACCCTGGTCTTCTATCGCGTCATGTTTCACGATCCGCTGCCCAATCGACTGCTGCCGACCCTTGCCATCCTGCTCGCTCCGCCCTCGGTGGGTTTTCTCGCCTGGTTGGCCCTTTCCGGTGGCGAGTTGAACGCCTTCGGGCGGGTGCTCTACTACGCCGCGGTTTTTACCTTCCTGCTGCTATTGGTCCAATTGCCCCGTTTCATCCCGTTGCCGTTCTTCCTCTCCTGGTGGGCCTACTCTTTCCCCCTGGCAGCGTTCACCGTGGCCACGTTCGAAATGGCACGGCTGTTGGAGAGCGGTTTCGCGGCCTGGGCGGGGGTGGGACTGGTGGCCTTCGCCACCGTGGTCATCGGTTGGTTGGCGGTGCGCACGGCCTACGGGGCCGTCACCGGTCAGATCTTCGTCCCGGAGTAAGCGTGTGAATGCGGCAATATGCCGCATGGTGTTGACACCCAGAAAATCGCGGCGCACGGTTCCAGGGTCAAGGGGGGCAGGCCCATGCGACTGGTCGCTTGGTTTCGCGAGAACCGTGTCCGCGCCATCCTCACCGCCGGCACGCTGTGCGGCGTGTTGATTCCCATCGCCGTACTCACCTACGGCATGTTCGACCAGTACCTTCCCAACGCCCGCTACGCCGCCGGTCTCGCCACCGCCAGTGAAATCGACCATTACATCTCCCGCTCCACCGCACAGCAGGCGGTGGAGCGCGGCTTGACCGCCACCGTATTGAGCCAGATTGCCTCGGGCGAGGCGGCGGACGAGGGTCTAGTGCGGCAAGTGCGGGAGCGCCGGAGCCGGGCCGATGAACTGTTCCAGGCGGCGGCTGAGCGGGCCGAGGAGTTGCGCCGCCGCCGGTGGGGCGGGCCGGTGTTGGAGGACGCATACGACCGCCTGATGGAGGCCCGGGTCCGGGTCGACGCGGCGCGCGCCCAGGTCGATCGAACGCTCCAGGACGGGCGCGACGCCCAGATCACACCGGAGGCGTGGGTCGAGGTGATGACGGGGCTGATCGACCGGGGGGCCGATTTCGCCACCGTGGTCTTCTACGCCGGCGACGACTTCCGCACCGAGATCCTGAACAACCGCCGCGCCACCCAGGCGCTGTGGGCCATGGCGGAGTACGGCGGGCGGCAGCGGGCCATGGTGGGCGGCGCCATCGGCGCCGGATCAGCGTTTACCGACAGCGAGATGGAGCGCTTTCAGACCTACCAGGGGATCGTCCTCCTCAATGCCGATGTGCTGCGCCAGTACATCCGGCAGCAGGAGATGAATCCCCGGCGGGAGGTCCCTGTCGAGGTACGCGAGGCGTACGAGGCCATGGAGGCCGACTTTCTCGGAGAGTATCAGCGGGTGATTGGCCGGGTGGCGCGGGAGGCGATGATCGGGCGCTACCGCCTCTTCACCGCGCCGGAATGGGTGGGGCGCTCCACCGCCGCCATCGATACCGTGCTCGAACTCAGCGACCGGATCAGCGCGGAGGCGGCCGGGGTGGCCCAGGGCATACACCGCTGGAACCAGTTCATCCTCGGGGTCTCTCTGACGTTGATCGTCGGCGCCGTGGCCATGGCGGTGGTGGCGGTCTGGGTGGTGATGTGGTTGATGCGCCGCATCGGAGGGCTGCGCGGGGAGATCGTGGCGGCCCAGGAGGCCAACGACCTCACGGTGCGGATTGAAGACCCCTCCAGCGACGAGATCGGTTCGGTGGCCAGTGCCTTTAACGGCATGATGGAGACCTTCTCCAAGGCATTGCTCGCCGTGGTGGAGAGCAGTGAGCGTCTTACCGAGGCGACCCAGGGATTGCGCGCCGGGGCCGAGCGGTCGATGGACGGCATGCGTCAGCAGCAGGGAGAGGTGGATCAGGTGGCCACGGCGATGAACGAGATGAGCGCCACCATCCAAGAGGTGGCGAGCAATGCCCAGGCCGCCGCCGATGCGGCGCGGAGCGCGTCGGAGGAGGCCGACACCGGGAAGCACGAGGTCAAGGCGGCGGTGGAGGGGATCAACAACGTAGCCGATGAGGTGCGGCGGGCGGCGGAAGTGATCCGCCGTTTGAACGATGAGACCGAGGAGGTCGGGATGGTCCTCGACGTCATCCGTGAGGTGGCCGAGCAGACCAACCTGCTGGCCCTCAACGCGGCCATCGAGGCCGCCCGCGCCGGGGACCAGGGGCGCGGCTTCGCGGTGGTGGCCGACGAGGTCCGGACCTTGGCCGGCCGCACCCAGGAGTCCACCGAGCGGATTCGGGAGATCGTCGAGCGGCTCCAGGGCGGGGCCGGGGATGCGGTGCGTGTCATGGATGCGGGGCTGGGTCTGGTGGAAGAGAATGTGGAGCAGGCGGGCCGGGCCGGCGCGGCCCTGGATAAGATCACCGGGGCGGTGGCGACGATCAACGACATGAACACCCAGATCGCCGGCGCCGTCGAGGAGCAGCGGGCCAGCGCCGAAGAGATCAACCGCAACATGAACAGCATCGCCGGGCAGGCCCAGACGGCCGTGGACGAGAGCCGCCAGACCGCCGAGGCCGCCGAGGGGCTCTCCGAGCTGGCGGATCGACTCCAGGCGATGGTGTCGCGCTTCGAGCTAGGGGATCACGGTGCCGTGCGCAGCGTTGCGGTCAGCCGTGTCCCGCCGCGTGAGACCTGTTCCAGTTGAACTGGAAAGTAATTTAGTTCCGGCGCCAACCAAAAGCGTGTCTTGCGGCTGCCGCGATGGATGCGTTCCACTTGGTGGGCCGTATAACGCACGCCGCCTACTTCAATAGTGACCGTCTCGGTGAAGCGCAACGTGAAGTCGCTCAACTCGTCCCCGTCCACGATGGTGAAGGTGATCTCATCGCCGGGCTCGCTCAGCCGCCCGTCGGTGAAGGCGAGCATGCCGTCGATTTGAGCCGCCAGCGGGTCCAGGGGGCGCACGCTGTTCAGCAGGAGATCGCTGCCGCTGACCTCCTCTCTGGCGTGCTCCTCGTTAATCCGCCACCGCTCCCTTAACTTCCCGCCCTCCCGGGACTCATACGAATCCACCAAAATCCGTCCATCGGCGATGCGCCCGCGGCTGCGCTCCAGGAAGTCGGCGCCGGAGACGAGGCGGGCCAAGCCCCGGGGCTCTCCCTGAGCGGTGTAACGATACCGGTCGCCGCCAGGGCGCTCCCAATGGAGGCGGATCTCGCCGATGATCAAGCCCCGGTAGGTCAGCGCGTACTCCGCCTCGAACTCCCGGTCGAGGCCGGCCTGAACCGTCCATGGGGCGGCGGCCGCCAGGAGTGCAATGGTGGCGTAAAATAGCCTCGGCATGGTTCCTCGTCTCCTTTTGGACGGGTGCGGGAAGGAAAG
>SKYL01000102.1 GCA_007127935.1 Halorhodospira sp.
ACCTCCCACCCCCTCGTCACTCGCACATGTCACTCGCCCAGTTCAGCCACCAGCTTCCGGGCATTGAAACGCATCATGGAAATATAGTCGGCGGCCTCCCCGGCCGGGTCGCTCAACGAGTCGACGTAGAGCGGCCCCGCCACCCGGGCCCCCGTCTCCGCCGCCACCGACCGCACGTAGCGGTCAGAGATGGTGCTCTCCCAAAAGATCGCCGGGGGCCGCCACTGATTCACCAGGTCCACCACCCGCATCAACTGCCGCGGCGTCCCCTCCTGCTCGGCGTTGCTGCCCCAGATGGCGTCGTGCCGAAAATCGTAGGCGGCGGCGAAGTAGACGAAGGCCGCCTCGCTGGTGACCAACAGGCGCCGCTCCGGCGGAATCTCCGCCATAATCCCGGTGATCTCTTGGTGCAGGGCATCGAGATGCGCCTTGTAGGCGGCGGCTTGCCGGCGATAAGCGTCGGCGGCGCCGGGGTTCACTTCTTCCAACACCTCACGGATGACCAGCACGTACTCCTTCACCGCCTGGGCGTCCATCCACAGATGGGGGTCGGCGGCGCCCTCGAAGTCACCGGCGACAATGGGGCGCGTCGAGTAGCCGGAGCGCTCCGCCACCGGCACCACCGGCACCCCAGCGCCCACGGCGTTGCGCACCTGGGGCATCCACTGCTCCAGCACGTAGCCGTTGTAGAGGACGAGATCGGCCCGCTCCAGGGCCATGAAATTACGCGGCGTCAGCTCCCACTCGTGAACCTCGGCGCCCACCGGGGTCAGGGTGACCACGGTGCCGTACTCCCCCACCACCTGCCGGACGATATCCTCCAACACGGTGAAGGTCGCCACGACGCGCGGACCGTCCGCCGCCAGCGCCGGGCTCACCGGTGCCAGCGCAAGGAACAGCAGCGTCCACCCCCCCCACCGTATGGACGCCCGTGTACGCTCAACGAAGATAGCCACCGCTTCCCCAAATCTGACCCCAGGCATAACCCGCCCCTTGTTCCGCATGGCCAGTCCGTGCCTGCCGCCGGAGCGCCGAGGCACGCCGCCGCCCGCCACCGCAGGCGGCACAGTGCTCACTACATAGGGTGCGGCCTTTGAGCAACACCGTGGGCAGAAGCGTTTGAATGGTCATCTCTATACCTTTGAACAATTCTAAATCGTGTCTTCCGGTATAGAGGATTTGATAGTCTGCGTCAACCGTCGGAAGACGATCCCGCCCCCTCTCGGGACCGCACCCACTCCAATACCCCGCGGGCCGCGCCGTCGATCTGAGCGCCGCTGTCACCCCGCTGCGCCGCCAAGACCCGCCCCGCCAACCGTTTCCCCAGTTCCACCCCCCACTGATCGAAGGGGTTGATATCCCAGATCACCGACTGGACGAAGACACGGTGTTCATGGAGCGCCACCAACCGCCCCAGGGTGTAGGGGTCGAGCCGGCGGAAGAGCAGCACGGTCACCGGCCGCCCGCCCGGATAGTGGCGGTGGCCCCCGTTGGCCTCACCGGCGGGGGCCGCCTGGCCACTCATCAGTGCAGAGGCCTGGCCCAGGGATGAAGCGAGCGTCAGATCCCGATGTTCGGGTGGGACATCGGCCTCGTCGTAAGGCACCACCAGTTCCACCACCGCACGCCCGGTGCCTTGGTGCAGCCATTGGAAGAACGAGTGTTGCGCGTTGGAACCGACCTCGCCCCAAAGGATGCCACCGGTGGGGTAGTCCACCGGCTCGCCGGCCTGGGTCACCGACTTACCGAGGCTCTCCATGTCGAGCTGTTGCAGATAGGCGGGAAACCGGGCCAAGCCCGGATGGTAGGGCAGGACGGTATGGCCCGTGGCCCCCAGGTGGCTGAGTTGCCAAACCATGGACAGCCCCATCATCACCGGCAGGTTCGCCTTCAGCGGCGCCTCCCGGAAGTGGCGATCCATGGCGTGCATCCCCGCCAACATCTCCAGGAAGCGGTCCATGCCGACGGCCACCGCCAACCCGAAGCCCATGGCCGACGAGACCGAGTACCGCCCCCCCACCCAGTCCCAGATGCGCAGCCGCCGATCCTCGGCGATGCCGAAATCGGCCATGGCACTTTCGCTGGCGGAGATGCCGATGAAGTGTCGGGCGGCGCCTTCCCGCCCCCCGGCAGCCTCCGCCACCCATCCCCACGCCACCCGCGCCTGGGTCAAGGTCTCCAGCGTGGTGAACGACTTGGAGGCCACGATGAAGAGGGTGGTAGCCGGCTCGAGCCGCTGCAGTAAGGCCCGCAGATCGCGCCCGTCCACCGACGACGAGAAGTGGACCCGGGGGCCTTCCCGGCGATAGGCCGCCAGCGCCTGCGCCGCCATGGCGCTGCCCAGATCCGATCCGCCGATGCCGAGGTTCACCACATCGGTGACCGAACGCCCGTCGAAGCCGACTATTTCACCCCGGTGGAGGGCCTGCACCAACGACTCCATGCGGCGCAATTCGGCGTGGACCCCGGGGACCACGTCCTTGCCGTCCACCACCACCGACGCCTCCGGCGGCATCCGCAACGCCGTGTGCAGTGCCGGCCGCCCCTCCGAGAGGTTCACCCGCCGCCCCTGGAAGAGATCCTCGATGCGCTCGGGCAGATTCCGCCGCCGCGCCAGATCCAGGAGCAGATCCCTGGTCTCGTCGGTGATCGGGTGTCGGGAGAGATCCAACAGCAGGTCGTCGAGGGCGATACTGAAGCGGCGGAACCGCTCCGGGTCCGCATCGAAGAGCGACGCCACCCGCCGCCCCCGCATCTCCCCGGCGTGTACGGCCAAGGACTGCCAGACTGGAAGCCGCGTCAACGAAACCGCCCCGTCTCCATGATCCACGTCCCCACCTCCATTCAATCAGTACCGCCGGTGAAGGAGGTCCCTTCTTAGGGATGGCGGATGCTCTCCCCCCGGCCAATGCCGTAGTAAGTAAAGCCTAGGGAGTGCATCATCGCCGGCGAGTAGACGTTCCGACCGTCAAAAACCAACGGCTGCCGCAGGGCGTCCTTGACCCGCTCGAAGTCGGGACTACGGAAGACCTGCCACTCGGTACAGATCACCAATGCGTCGGCGTCCTCCACCGCATCGTATGGCGTTTCGCACAACGTCAGCCGCTCCTCGCCGCCGTAGATCCGCTCCGCCTCATCCATCGCCTCGGGATCGTAAGCCTGGACCGTGGCCCCCGCCTCCCACAGCGCCTCCATCAATACGCGGCTGGGCGCCTCGCGCATATCGTCGGTGTTCGGCTTGAAGGCCAACCCCCACACGGCGAAGGTCCGCCCGGCCAGATCGCCGTCGAAGTAGTCGTGGATGCGGCGGAACAGCACCTGCTTCTGCCGGGCGTTCACCGCCTCCACCGCCTCCAGCAACTCCGGGTGGTGGCCCGCCTCGTGCGCGGTGCGGGCCAGGGCCTGAACGTCCTTGGGGAAGCAGGAGCCGCCGTAGCCACAGCCGGGGTAGATGAACTGATAACCGATGCGCGGGTCGGAACCGATGCCGATCCGCACCTGCTCGATGTCGGCCCCCAACCGCTCGGCCAAGCTCGCCAACTCGCTCATAAAGCTGATCTTGGTGGCCAGCATGGCGTTGGCGGCGTACTTGGTCAGCTCCGCCGAGCGGACGTCCATGGTCAGCAACCGGTCGTGGTTGCGGTTGAAGGGGGCGTAGAGCGCCTTCATCAGCTCGGCGGTCCGGGGGTTGTCGGTGCCGACCACGATGCGGTCCGGCTTCATGAAATCATCCAGGGCCGCGCCCTCTTTGAGGAACTCGGGGTTGGAGACGATATCGAACTCGAACTGGAGGCCGCGCCCGTCCAACTCCTCGGCCACCGCGGACCGGACCCGGTCGGCGGTTCCCACCGGCACCGTCGACTTGTTCACCACCACCCGGTAGTCGTCCATGTGGCGGCCGATGCTCCGCGCCACGTCGATCACGTACTGCAGGTCGGCGGAGCCGTCCTCGTCCGGGGGCGTACCCACGGCGATGAACTGGAAGAGCCCGTGGGCCACCCCCTCCGCCGCGTCGGTGGTGAAGCGCAGCCGCCCCTCCTCCTGATTGAAGGCGAGCATCTCGTCGAGCCCCGGTTCGAAGATGGGCACGTCGCCGTTGCGCAGGCGCTCCACCCGCTCGGCGTCGATATCGACGCAAACCACGTCATTGCCCGCCTCCGCAAAGCACGTACCGGTCACGAGCCCTACGTACCCGCTGCCAAAGATCGTGATTTTCATCGTCTACTCCATCATTCAACTGCAACGCGCCCACGAACCGGGGCCTACGACACTTCGCTTACACCACTGTGCGCACTGTGCGTCAGAACGGAATATCGTCGTCGAAATCCGCCGGAGCGTCCGGCACCTGTTGCTGCTGCTGCCGCGGCTCTTCCGGCTGCCGCTGCGGCCGTGCCGCCGCACCGCCTTCCGCCGGCATCCCCTCGCCACCGCGGCCACCCAGCATCTGCATCTCGTTGGCGACGATCTCCGTCGTGTAGCGATCCTGCCCGCTCTGATCCTGCCACTTGCGGGTCTGCAGCCGCCCCTCGACGTAGATCTGCCGCCCCTTGGTCAAATACTCGCCGACGATCTCGGCCAACCGCCCGAAGAAGACCACCCGATGCCACTCGGTCTTCTCCTGCTGCTCACCGGTCTGCTTGTCGCGCCACGTCTCCGACGTCGCCAGCGCCACATTGGCCACCGCGCTTCCCTGGGCGGTGTAACGCACCTCGGGGTCCCGCCCCAGGTTGCCGATCAGAATCACTTTGTTGACGCCCCTACTGGCCATAGCGTCCGACCCTCCTTGTTCGCAGTTGCAAGTAAAGATGACCCCCCGCCAGGACTCCATGTCCGCAGGCCCGGGGACCGCTCAATCTAACGTTTTCCTCTCCCCGGGGAAAGCCGCTCGTATGCGGGGCATCACCCCGCCGAATCGGGCAACGGCCCGGCTCGGGAACCTTCGGCAGGCGGCACCACCAGCACCGCGCAAACCAACGCCACCACCGCCCCGGCCACGAAGACCGCGCTCTCCCCCCAGAAGTGAACCAACACCCCGCCCAACGAACCACCGAGGAACGCCCCGGCGAACTGCGAGGTCGAGAAGACCCCCAGCGCGGTGGCCCGCGCCGTCTCCGGCGCCCGGCGGGAGACCTGGGCCGGCATCGACGCCTCCATCAGGTTGAAGGCGATGAAGAAGAGCACCAGCAAGATGATCCACGCCGCCCCGTTGGTGACGGCCAGCCCCGCCAGGGCCACGGCCAGCACCACCATCCCCAGCGGCGGCAGCCAGTGCTGCCGCTCCCGGCGGGAGGCGATGACCAGCACCGGCGCCATGGCGACCACCGAGATCAACAACACCGGCAGGTAGACCTGCCAGTGGGCGGTGGCCGGCATGCCAAACTCCGACACCAACAAACCCGGCACCGCGACGAACATCGACGTCAGGGTCGCATGGAGCACCAGCATCCCGAGATCGAGCCGCAGCAGGTACGGGTTGCGCAACACCTCGGGCAGACGGGACGGCTGCGCCCCGGGCGTGCGCGGCCCGGTGGGGGTCGGCAGTTTCGGCACCAGGGCCAATGCGACCCCGCCGAGGATGGCGGTGAGCCAGAAGAGGCCGGACAGCCCCAACGGCCCCACCAGGAGCGGGCCGGTCATCAGGGCCAACAGGAAGGAGCCGCCGACGCCGATCCCCAGCACCGCCATCGCCTTGGAGCGGTGGTGCTCACCGGTGCTGTCTGCCAGCAACGCCATCACCGCGGCGGCGATGGCGCCGCAGCCCTGAAGCGCCCGCCCGGCGATCACCCACCAGATGGAGTCGGCCAGCGCGGCCACCACGCTACCGGCGATGAAGAGCAGCAGCCCGAGCGTAATGATGCGGTGGCGGCCCCAGCGGTCCGCCGCCAAACCCAGCGGGATCTGCAGCAACGCCTGGGTCAGGCCGTAGGCGCCCACCGCCAGGCCCACTGTGATGGCGGTGGCCCCGGGCATCTGGGTGCCCAGCACCGCCAGCACCGGCAAGACCAGGAACAGGCCGTACATGCGCACCCCGAAGACGAAACCGAGGGACGCGGCGGCGCGGATCTGGTCGGCCGGCATGCGCTCAGTCGCACTCACTCTTCTCCACCCCCTGACAGACGAGACGTGGCAAGGTACCGTAAATGGTTTGTCTTCGCTAACGGAAACCACCGGCCCGACCTCCATGGACCATATCCGCGTTCGCGGCGCACGCACCCACAACCTGCGCAACATCGACGTCGAACTCCCCCGCGACCGGCTGGTGGTCATCACCGGCGTCTCCGGGTCGGGCAAGTCGTCGCTGGCCTTCGACACCATCTACGCCGAGGGGCAGCGCCGTTACGTGGAGTCCCTCTCCGCCTATGCCCGCCAATTCCTCTCCATCATGGAGAAGCCGGACGCCGACCTGATCGAGGGACTCTCGCCGGCCATCGCCATCGAACAGAAGGCCGCCTCCCACAACCCGCGCTCCACCGTGGGCACGGTCACCGAGATCCACGATTACCTGCGGCTGCTCTTCGCCCGGGCCGGCACCCCGCGCTGCCCGGAACACGGCGCCACCCTGGAGGCGAGCACCGTCTCCCAGATGGTCGACCGTATCCTGGACCAGCCCGCCGGCGACCGGGTGATGCTGTTGGCGCCGGTCACCGACGCCCGGCGCGGCGAGCACGCCCATATGCTGGAGCAGCTGCGGAGCCAGGGCTTCATCCGCGCCCGCATCGACGGCCGCGTGGTCGAACTCGACCCGCCGCCGCTGCTGGACGGCAAGCAACCCCACACGGTGGAGGCGGTGGTCGACCGCTTCCGCATCCGCCCCGACCTGGCCGGCCGCCTGGCCGACTCGCTGGAGACGGCGCTGACCCTCTCCGGCGGGCTGGTGCGCCTGGCGTGGATCGACGCGCCGGAACGGGAGCCGCTGACCTTCTCGTCCCGCTACGCCTGCCCCGAGTGCGGCTACGCCCTCCCGGAGCTGGAGCCGCGGATGTTCTCGTTCAACAACCCCCGGGGCGCCTGCCCGGCCTGCGACGGCCTGGGGGTGGAGCACCACTTCTCGCCGGAGCGGGTGGTGACCCGCCCCGAGCTGGCCCCCGCCGAGGGGGCCATCCGCGGCTGGGACCGGCGCAACGTCTACTACTTCGAGATGCTTCGGGGGCTCGCGGAACACTACGGCTTCCCGCTGGACGTCCCGTGGCAACAACTACCGGAGTCGATCCGCCAGACCGTCCTCTACGGCTCCGGGGACGAGGAGATCGTCTTCCACTACCCGGGCCGCAGCGGCCCCACCGCCCGGACCCACTCCTTCGAGGGCGTCATCCCCAACATGGAGCGCCGCTACCGGGAGACCGACTCCGCCGCCGTACGCGAGGAGTTGGCCCGCTATATCGCCGAGCGCCCCTGCCCCCAATGCCGGGGCACCCGGCTCAACCAGGCGGCACGGCACGTCTTCGTCGCCGGACGCGCCCTGCCCGAACTCTCCGCCCTCACCGTCGGTGACGCCCAGCGCTTCTTCGCCGAACTGGCGCTGCCCGGCGCGCGCGGGGAGATCGCCCGGCGCGTCGTCCAGGAGGTGGAGCAACGCCTCGGTTTTCTCGTCGACGTGGGCCTCGACTACCTCACCCTGGCCCGCTCCGCCGACACCCTCTCCGGGGGCGAGGCCCAGCGCATCCGGCTGGCGAGCCAGATCGGCGCCGGCCTGGTGGGGGTCCTCTACGTGCTCGACGAGCCGTCCATCGGCCTCCACCCGCGGGACAACGAGCGGCTGCTGCGGACCCTGCGCCGCCTGCGCGACCTGGGTAACACCGTACTGGTGGTGGAGCACGACGAAGAGGCGATCCGCGCCGCCGACCACATCGTCGACCTCGGCCCCGGCGCCGGGGAGCACGGCGGCACCGTGGTGGCCGAGGGCGACGCCGAGACCGTGGCCGCCACCCCCGGCTCGGTCACCGGCGACTTCCTCTCCGGCCGCCGCGCCATCCCGATCCCGGCGCAGCGCCGCCCCGCCCACCCCGAGGACGGCATCCACATCCGCGGGGCCCGGGGCCACAACCTGCGGGGCATCGACGTCGACATCCCGGTGGGTGTGCTGGTCTGCGTCACCGGCGTCTCCGGCTCCGGCAAGTCGACCCTGATCAACGATACGCTCTACCGCCACGCGGCGCGGGAGCTCAACGGCGCCCACGAGGACCCGGCCCCCTGCGACACCATCGGCGGCCTGGAGCGGTTCGAGAAGGTGGTGGACATCGACCAGAGCCCCATCGGCCGCACCCCCCGCTCCAACCCGGCCACCTACACCGGGCTCTTCACGCCGATCCGGGAGCTGTTCGCGGCCACCCAGGAGGCCCGTTCGCGGGGCTACAAACCGGGCCGCTTCTCGTTCAACGTCAAGGGCGGGCGGTGCGAGGCGTGCCAGGGCGAGGGCGTGTTGCGGGTGGAGATGCACTTCCTGCCCGACCTCTTCGTCCCCTGCGACGTCTGCGAGGGGGCGCGCTACAACCGCGAGACGTTGGAGATCCGCTACCGGGGCCACGACATCCGGGAGGTCCTGGCGATGACGGTAGACGAGGCGCGCCGCTTCTTCGACGCCGTCCCCCAGGTCCGCCACAAGTTGGAGACCTTGCAAGACGTGGGACTGGGCTACGTCCAACTGGGCCAGAGCGCCACCACCCTCTCCGGCGGCGAAGCGCAGCGCATCAAACTGGCCCGCGAACTCTCCCGGCGGGAGCACGGCCGCTCCCTCTACATCCTCGACGAGCCCACCACCGGCCTCCACTTCCACGACGTGGAGCAACTGCTGTCGGTCCTCCAACGGCTTTGCGACCACGGCAACACCGTGGTGGTCATCGAACACCATCTCGACATGATCAAGGCCGCCGACTGGATCATCGACCTCGGCCCCGAGGGCGGCGACGGCGGCGGCACCGTAGTCGCCACCGGCACCCCCGAGGCACTGACCGCCCGGGACGACTCCCACACCGGACGGCACTTACGAAGCGTCCTGGGGAACACGGCCCTGCCGGGCTAGCACGACCCGGCGGATGGTGCATTCGGAAGGTACGGCCGGGGGCGTCTGTCCATCGGCGACCCACTGCGCTCCTCGCCCTCCGCCGGGCCCGGCCTGACGCGCTCCAGGCGCGCAG
>SKYL01000166.1 GCA_007127935.1 Halorhodospira sp.
CCCTCGGGGATCTCGTTGCCGTCGCCGTCGAGCACCGCCGGGGTGGTCATCAGGTGGCCCACGTTGCGCACCAGCATCAGGGCGCGGCCCGGCAGCGTCAGCGTGCCGCCGTCCGGCGCCGTGTAGACGCGGTCGGCCTCCAACTTGCGCGTGATGGTCTTACCGCCCTTCTCCAGGGTGGTCTCCAGCGTCCCCTTCATCAGGCCGAGCCAGTTGCGGTAGACGCGGCACTTGTCCTCGGCGTCCACGGCGGCCACCGAGTCCTCGCAGTCCTGGATGGTGGTCAGCGCCGACTCCAGGACCACGTCCTTGACCCCGGCCGGATGGTCTTTACCGATGGGGTGGCCGCGGTCGACCTGGACCTCGGCGTGGAGGCCGTGGTGGCGCAACAGAACCGAGGTGGGCGCGTCGGCGTCGCCGAGATAACCGGCGAAGCGAGACGGATCGGCGAGACCGGTCTCGCCGCCCCCGGACAGGGTCACCGCCAGCTTGCCGCCGGCCACCCGGTACGCCGTGGCGTCGGCGTGGCTGCCCCCGGCCAACGGCGCGAAGTCGTCCAACACCCGGGCGGCCCGCTCCATCACCTTACGCCCACGCCGCGGGTTGTAGGCCGGCCCCTTCTCCAGACCACCCTCCTCGGGGATCAGATCGGTGCCGTAGAGGGCGTCGTAGAGGCTGCCCCAACGGGCGTTGGCGGCGTTCAGGGCGTAGCGGGCGTTATCGACCGGCACCACCAACTGCGGCCCGGCCACCTCGGCGACCTCGGGATCGACGTTGGCGGTGGAGACCTGAACCTCGCCCCCATCCGGCACCAAGTAACCGATCTCCTGGAGGAACGCCCGGTACGCCGCCGGATCGTGGGCCTGGTCCCGACGCTCGCGGTGCCAGGCGTCGATGCGCTGCTGGATCTCTTCCCGGCGCTGGAGCAGCTCCCGGTTGCGCGGCCCCAACTCCGCGACGATGCGGCCCAATGACGCCCAAAACGCATCGGCCTCGATGCCGGTGCCCGGCGCCGCCTCACCGGCGACCAAGTCGTAAAGCTCCCGCGCGACCTGCAGGCCGCCCACCTGAACGCGATCGGTCATAAGAGACCCCCCTTCACGGCGCCTTAGCCGTGGCCTGATCCGAGTGAATGACTGATTGAACGAATAGCCGGACACGCGCCGGCCCGCCAGCGGCGGAGAACGGCGCATGATAACCAATCTTTATCGGAATGAGCAGGGTTTTACAGCCGGCGGTCCATCTCGGCGAAGAACCGCCCGATCCGCTCGGCGTTGGCCCCCAGATCGCTCTCTCCCAACCGGGACGCGGAGCGGATGTCCACCCGCACCCCGTCGTCGGTCTCGCGCACTCGGATCACCACATCGTCGATGAAGCCGAACCAGAAGCTCCGGTCGGTCGCCTCCAGCTGGCCGGCCGCGCTGTCCGCCGCCACCACCTGCCACCCCAACTCCTCCGCGGACGCCTTCACGGCGCGGAAGACCTCGTCCCGGTTCACGCCCGGGTAGATCGCGGGGGCGACCTCGGGATACGCGGCGGCCTGGAGCATGGATGCCCGCTCGCCGGGATAATCGACCCCGTGGGGTGCGGCGGCACGGTCGTCCGCCAGGGCCACGAAGGCCGGTGGGTCCTCGGTGTCGGTGGAGAGATCGTGGATCGCCGGCGAGGTCACCGAAGCCAAAAAGTACGGCGACGGTATAGCCACCACCAGCACTCCCACCGCCATGGCGGCCACCGCCCGTCCCCGGCCCCGCTTGCCGCCGAGCCCCAGGGTCGCCCGCACCGCCAACGCCCCCAGAAGCACCGCCAACGCGCCGCCGGCCACACCGCCCGTCAGCGCCAGCATCGCGCCGCGCAGATCAAGAAACTCCAATTGGTACGCGGGACCCGCAGCCGCGGCCACCGCCGCGCAGAGGAAAGCCCAGCGAAGGGAGAACTTCGCGAGCTTGGAAATCGGTGCCTGAAACATCGTCTGCCACTCCCTGCCGACCGGCGCCCATTATGCGGCTCACCGCACGTCACCGCGACCCCGACGGGGCTATAATTTGACGCACCTCTAGGCGCTCATCGGCGAGTCGGCGCAAAGCCATCGCGGAGGTCGAAGAAAGTGGGCAGACGGGGCATCGCTCTGGCGTTGGTGCTGTTGGGGACGTGGACCGCCGTGCTGGTGGGGCTCACCTACGTGGGAGAGGCGTGGCTTACCCGCCACCAAAACCCCAATGTGTCCGTGGAAACCCTCATCGTCGACACCGGACAGCGGGAAGTCTCCCTGAACCCCAACCATAACGGCCACTACGTTCTCACCGCACGGATCAACGGCCACCCGGTGGTGGCGATGATCGACACCGGCGCCACCGATGTCTCCATCCCTCTCTCTGTGGCCGACCGCATCGGCCTGGAACGGGGGCCGACCATCCGCTATCAGACCGCGGGCGGCCCCGTGGACAACCACATCACCTGGCTCGACCAAGTCGCCGTCGGCGGTATCGAGGTCCGCAACGTACGCGGCTCCATCAATCCCCACCTCTCCGGAGACAAGGTATTGCTCGGCATGAGCTTTCTGGCCGAGGTGGAGTTCGCCCAGCAGGCGGGGCAACTACACATGCGCTCACTCCCCGCCGGGGGGCGGTGAACGCACCGGCGCCGTGGCGGCGCGGGAGGCAAAATGACCATGAACCGCACCGAGATGAGCAAGGCGGAGCAGGAGTTCAATTACTGGGCCGACTTGGCCCGGGACGACCCGGAAGCGTTTGAGCGCACCCGCCGGGAGGCCATCGACGCACTCATCGCCGACGCCCCGCCGGAACGCCGGGAACTCCTGCGGCGCACCCAGTGGCGGGTCGACCGCGAGCGAGAGCGGGCCGGCAACCCCATGGGGGCGTGCATCCGCCTCTACCGGATGATGTGGGAGACCCTCACCCGGGAGTACGGACTGCTCCAAGCCCTCAACACCCCTCTGAAAGTGCGGGACGAAACGGCCGCACGCCGGCGCACGGCCAAGGTCATCCCCCTGCGGGCCAGGCGCCGGCCCCCTCCACCTTGACCCTTGCCGGCGCCGGGGATACCATCCGCTGCTTATCTGCCGCGACAGGTGCGGCAACCAGTCACAGAGGTGAGGGATGAAGCAGGGTATCCACCCCGAATACCGTCCGGTGGTCTTTCAGGACATCTCCACGGATTTCGCCTTCCTGACCCGGTCCACGGTGGAAACCAGCGAGACCGTCAAGTGGGAAGACGGCAACGAGTATCCGCTGGTCAAGGTCGAGGTCTCCAGCCGCAGCCACCCCTTCTTCACTGGGAAGCAGCGCGTGGTCAGCGCCGGCGGACAGGTCGATCGCTTCCACAAGCGCTTCGGCATGAACAGGAAGGCCGCCTCCGGCGACAGCAAGTAGCTGTTCGCTGGAGAACAGCTGTATTCGCCGGCCCGTGCCGTAACCACGGGCTGGGGTTTTTTGCTGGCTAATCTATAGAAATTTATTATACATTGTCGCGCTCACGCTTATACTGAAGCGCTTGTTCCATGAGCGCGACACCGCCCGGGCCGGCCGCCGCCGGCGCGCCGTTGGGCCCATTCAACGCGGAGTGCGAGCCATGACCACGAAGACCGTCACGCTCACCGACAACGCCACCGGCAAGACCCTCGAGCTGCCCGTGCGCGAGGGCACCCATGGACCGGCCGTCGTCGACATCCAGCGCATCTACAGCGAACTGGGCTACTTCACCTACGACGCCGGCTTCACCTCCACCGCCAGTTGCCGCAGCGACATCACCTTCATCGACGGCGACGAGGGCGTCCTCCTCTACCGCGGCTACCCGATCGAGCAGTTGGCCGACCACAGCACCTTTTTAGAGGTCTCCTACCTGCTGCTCCACGGCGAACTGCCGACCCAGGCGGAGCTGGAAGAGTTCAACCGGGCCGTCACCCACCACTCGATGATCAACGAGTCGCTGAAGGACTTCTTCGACGGCTTCCACTACGACGCCCACCCGATGGCCATGCTCACCGGCGTAGTGGCGTCGTTGTCGGCGTTCTACCACGGCGCCATCGATATCTCCGATCCGGACAACCGGATGCTCACCTGCCACCGCGTGCTGGCCAAGATGCCCACCATCGCCGCCGCGGCGTACAAGCACATGCAGGGCGACCCCTTCGTCTACCCGCTGAACCGCCTGACCTACACCGGCAATCTGCTCAACATGCTCTTCTCGCGGCCCACCGAGCCGTTCGAGATCAACCCGATCCACGAGCGGGCGCTGGACCAGTTGCTGATCCTCCACGCCGACCATGAGCAGAACGCCTCCACCTCCACGGTGCGGCTGGCCAGCTCCACCGGCACCAACCCCTTCGCCTCCATCGCCTCCGGGTGCGCCGCCCTGTGGGGGCCGGCCCACGGCGGCGCCAACGAGGCGGTGCTGCTCATGCTCCACGAGATCGGCGACGTCCGCCAAGTGCCGAAGTACATCGAAAAGGCCAAGGACAAGGACGACCCGTTCCGGCTCATGGGCTTCGGCCACCGGGTCTACAAGAACTTCGATCCGCGGGCGCGGATCATCCGCAAGACGTGCCACGACGTGCTCAACGACCTGGGCATCAGCCACGACCCGCAGTTGGAGTTGGCCATGAAGCTGGAGGAGATCGCCCTCCAGGACGACTACTTCATCGAGCGCAAGCTCTACCCCAACGTCGACTTCTACTCCGGGATCATCTACCGGGCCCTGGGCATCCCCACCGACTTCTTCACGGTGATGTTCGCCCTCGGCCGCACCCCGGGCTGGCTGGCCCAGTGGAACGAGATGGTCTCCGACCCGGAACAGCGCATCGGCCGCCCGCGCCAGCTCTACACCGGCCCGGCCCGCCGCGACTACATCCCGTTGGACAAGCGGAAGTAACCCGCCCCGTCCCGTCATTGCGAGTCCCGGAGGGGCGAAGCAATCTCGATACCGTGGGGGGCATTAACCCAGCAGAGATTGCTTCGTCGCTTCGCTCCTCGCAATGACGGGTCCATCCGTCGCTGCGAGCCCCGCCCCGTCATTGCGAGCCCCGGAGGGGCGAAGCAATCTCCACTGTCTAGGCAATCAACTCCCGCACCGCCTCCACCGAGGCCCGCTCCATCGGCCGCCCATGCACCTCGCTGCGCGGCGCCTCCCGCAGCCCCAACTCATCAAAGACGATCAACTCCACCGCCGCCCCCCCGGCCACGAACCGGAAGGCCGGATGCGTCACCCAATCCCCCCGGCCAAAGCGCAGCCGACGCTCCCCGCTTTCATACGGAATCCCGTGCTCCATCAGGAAGAAGGCAACCGCCTCGGGCGTATCGGAAAAGAGGTGGAGTTGGATGTCCGAATCGGCGCCGGCCGTCCCGGAAAGCACCGATCCCACCAAGCGCGGACGGAACCGGGCGAAGAACTCCATCGCCTCCACCGCCCGCCGCCGCAGGGTCCGCAACCCGGCTTCCCGTTCCGCATCCCCAAAGATCTGCTGATACTCGATCAGCGCCTCCTGGACCTCCCGGTTACTGGGCAGATTACGGGTATCCGGGGCGCCCAACCGCTCCGCCGCCTTCCGCTTGGCGAAGCCGTAGTCGGCCACGCCCTCCTCGGCCATGATCCGGGCCGCTTCCCGGATCAGGCTCAGGCGCATCCGCTGATCCCGCGTATTGGCGGACTTTTTTGACATCACACAGAGGACGTTAAAAGAGGGAACGCTCGACCTCGCCGCCGCGAGCAGCCCCTTCCCTGCCACTGTCGTCCCGCGCCGGCACCGCATCGGCCCGGAACGTCTCGAAGATGGCCCGCCGATTATCGGCGCTGGTCACCAGACCGGACTCCGGATCGATGCGCACCGTCACCAGCCCCTCGGGCTGCGGCGGGTCGCGCTCGGGCACGCCGTTGAGGGCCTCGGCCATGAACATCGACCAGATCGGCAACGCCGCCGAGGCGCCGGTCTCCCCCGCGCCCAGAGAGCCGGAATCGTCGAAGCCGACCCACGCGGTGGCCACCACGTCGGTACCGTAGCCGGAGAACCAGGCGTCCCGCAGGTCGTTGGTGGTCCCCGTCTTCCCGGCCAGGTCGTTCCGGCGGAGGAACCGCGCATGCCCCCGGCCGGTGCCTTGGGTCATCACCCCACGCATCATGTCGGTCATCAACCAAGCGTTCTGTTCCGGAATGACCCGCGGCGCGGCCAACGGCAACCCAAAGAGTCCGTAGCGATCCCCGGGCAACGACGAGAGGACGAAGCCGTCCTCGCAGTAGGGGCAGACCCGGGGCACCGTGGGCCGGTAGACCACCCGCCCATCGGCATCCTCCACCCGGTCGATCACGTGGGGAACAACACGGTAACCACCATTGGCGAAGACCGCATAGGCGGAGGTCATCTCCAGCGGGGTGGCGCTGTTGCTGCCCAGGGCCAACGACAAGTTCGCCGGCAGCGACTCGCGGTCGAAGCTGAAGGCGTGCTCCATGAAGTCGATGGTGGGGCGGATTCCCACATCCCGCAGCACCCGGATCGAGACCAGGTTGCGCGAATGGATCAGCGCCTCCCGCAGCCGCGTCGGACCATAGAAACGGCCCGAGTAATTCCCGGGGCGCCAGTAGCTTTCCAACGCCTCGTCCCGGAAGACCACCGGCGCATCATTGACCAGGGTGGCGGCGGTGTAACCGTGCTCCAGCGCCGCCGAATAGATGAACGGCTTGAACGCCGAGCCGGTCTGACGCGACGCCTGAACCGCCCGGTTATAAGAGCTTCGGCGGAAGTCAAAGCCGCCGGCCAACGCACGAATCCGTCCGTCGTCCGGCGAGACCGCCACCAGCGCCCCCTCCACCGCCGGCACCGCCGACAGCTTGCCCTGCCGGGGGGAGGTCCGCTCCACCCGCACGATATCACCGGGGGTCAAGACGTCGGTGGCCGCCTCCGGCCGCGGCCCGCGACTGTTGGGCGTCAGGTAGCGCGCCGCCCAACGCATGGTCTCGAAGGGGACCTCCACGACCTCCCCCTCCCGTAACCAGACCCACGCCTTCTCGTCGGTCACCGTCAGCACCACCCCGGCATCGAGGCCGCCGAAGCGGGGATACTGCCGCAGTGCGCTGTCCAAGCGATTCAGGTTGCCGATGGCGGCCAGATCGACCCGGCCCTCCGGACCCCGGAAGCCGTGGCGCTCATCGTAGGCGCGCAGCCCCCGGCGCAACGCCTGATTGGCGGCGTGCTGGAGTTCCCGCTCCACCGTGGTGTACACGGTATACGCCCCGGTGTACGCCTCATCCTCTCCGTAGCGCTCCACCATCGCGGCGCGGGCCATCTCGGCCACATAGTGAGCCTCCACCCGGCCCTCCGGCGGACGGAGCCGCGCGGTCAGCGGCGCCGTCATGGCCTCTTCGTACTGCTCGGCGGTGATGTACCCCTCGGTCAACATCCGCCCCAGCACGTAATCGCGCCGGATCATCGCCCGGCGGGGGTTGGAGATCGGATTGTAGGCCGACGGCGCCTTGGGCAGGCCGGCGATCATCGCCATCTGCGCCAGATCGAGCCCATCCAACGGCTGGCGGTAGTAGATCTCGGCGGCGGCCACCACGCCATACGCCCGGTTCCCCAGGTAGATCTTGTTCAAATAGAGTTCGAGGATCTGCTCCTTGGTCAGCACCCGCTCGATCTGCAGCGCCAAGAGGATCTCGTTGGCCTTGCGCAGGAAGGTCTGCTCCCGCGACAGGAAGAAATTACGGGCCACCTGCATGGTGATGGTCGACCCCCCCGGCCCCACCTCGCGCTCACGGAACAAGTGCCACGCGGCGCGTGCCAACCCCTGGTAGTCGACCCCGGGGTGGTCGAAAAACCGGTGGTCCTCGGCGGCGATGAAGGCCAAGAGCAGGTCGGCCGGAATCTCGTTGTAGGCAACGGGCTGGCGCCGCTTCTCGCCGAACTCGGCAATCAGTTCCCCCTCACGGCTCATGATCCGCAAGGGCTGCTGATAGCGCACATCCTGCAGGGCCTCGGGGGACGGCAACTGGGGCGCCAAAACGAAAACGGCATAGAACACCGCCGCCGCGACGGCGGCCACGGCGGCGCTAAAAAGGCCCGCCAAGCCGTAGACGAATATCCTGAACAGGCGCCTCATGGAGAAGGTTCTTGGGTGGCGCGGTGATGATTTCCGCCGAGCATTATAGCGACCGCCGGAACGGGCCGCGAGTTCCCACAATCCTTATCGGAGTACCAACCGTGTGACAGGGTTTGTACAATCCCCGCAGGAATGACCGACCGTCTCAAGGAGGAGACCTCGATGTTTCAGCCCCTTGTTCAGTGGCGCCGCCCCACCGTCGGCGTGGTCCTGGCCGACGACGCGGTACATGTCGCGGTCGCCCGGTCCTCCGACCCGCGCACCGCCGAAGCCCCGGTAGACAACGACCCGCAGCGACGAAGCGCCGCGCTGCAAACCCTCTGCCGAAAGCTGGGCGTGATCGGACAACGGGCGGCGGTGGCGATCTCCGAGGACGCGGTCCGCCGCACCCGGCTTCCCCTGCCCACACACCTGCGGGCCGCCGAGCGAAACGCGGTGGTGCGGCTCCACGTTCGCCGCCAGTTGCCCTTGCCCCCTTCCCGATGGCGCTACCGGGTGGTACCACCGGACCGGCCCGGCCAAGCAGACCATCGGTTACTGGCGGCGCGGGCCGACGCTCTGGACGCCGCCCGCCGTCTGCTGCGCGAGGCCGGCTTGCGCCCGGCGGCGGCGGTGGCGGTGGGGGACACCCGGCCCCATTGGGCAGACCGTGACGCCCCACCGAACGGCACCGTCCTGGCCGAGGCGGTCCTCCGTGCGGCGAAGGGCGGTGCGCCAAACCTCTTCCGCACGGTTCCGGCGGCGGCGGCGTCTCACCACGGGCGCGCCGTGATCCGGGCCATGGGGCTCGCCACGGCCCTCGCCCTCGGGGCCGGACTCTGGATGCGGCGCGGCGAAGAGGCAAAGCTTCGCCGCACCCTCCGGAAACTGACATCACAGCTCGAAAAAAGCGGCCCGGAAAGCGCCTTTGCCGCGGCGGGCCGGGCACGGAGCATTGCCGATTCTTTCGTCGCACAACCCCGGATCGAGATTTCCACGGGTTCCGCCATTCCGGCTTCGTACA
>SKYL01000063.1 GCA_007127935.1 Halorhodospira sp.
GCCGCCTACCCGTGGGCGCGGGAGGTGGCCCTCTCGGGCGCGGTGCGCCCGATGGAGCGGATCCACCTGGAGGAGCGCCTGCGGGCGCGGGCCGAGGCGCTCCGCGAGGCGGTGATGCGCGCCGCCACCCCGCGGGCGGTGCGGTGGACCTTCCGCGTCAGCCGGGGCCGCGTGGTCCACGAGACCCTGCTGGAGGTTCGCCCCGGCGATCTGCTGGTCCTGGGCAAGGTGGGCCACGCCCGCGCCCGGGGGCTGCGCCTGGGCTCCACGGCCCGCGCCATCCTGGGCCAGGCGCCGGGGCCGGTGATGATCTTCGAGGAGACGATTTACGCCAAGGCCGCCCCCCCCGTCAGCACCGTGGTGGTGGTGGTCGAGTCGGCCGACCAGGGGGTCCGGGCGCTGGTGACCGCCGCGATCCTTGCCGGCGACGGCAATGGCGGCGGACCGTTGACCGTACTACTCCCGCCGCTATCCGACGCCGATGCCACGGAGGCCCGGGACCGGACGGTGCGAGACGCGCTGAAAGGATTGCCCGGCGCCCCCCACCGGCTCCGCCCCCTCCCCTACGGCAGTGCGGCCGCCATCGCCGCCGCCCTCCGCGAAGAGCACGGGCGGCAACTGGTCATCGGGCGGGACAGCGTCTTACTGGAGGGGACCGGGCGCCACCCCCACCTGGAGGCGTTGGACCTCCCGGTGGTGGTGGTGCCCTGAAGGCTTGGAATCAGTAACCGCCCTTGCGCCGGCTCTCGGGCAGGCCGCCGATCCGCGCCGCCTGCTTCGACGGCTGCATCGGGAAGAAGTCGTAGAGGTCCTTCGACTGGACCTTCTCGCCCCACTGGTCGGACATCGCCTTGACGATGTTGCGGTCGTTGGGCTGGTTGCCGCCGTTGTTGATGTACTCGTCACGCAGGAAGTGGATCACGTCCCACGCCTTGTCGGACAACTCCACCCCCTCGGCGGCGGCGATGGCCCGGGCGACGTCCTCGTTCCAATCATCGAGGTTCACCAGATACCCGTTCTCGTCGGCCTCAATGGTCTTGCCGTTCACTTCATAAGACATTTTTGTTCTCCGAAAGAAATCCGATGATGATCAGCGGGCTATCGATACGGTCTGATATTAGATATTAGTAATGTATGGCGGCGCAAGAGCGACCCTCTAGTACGCGTACTCGGTGAACAACGGGTCAACCGACCGGTTCCACCGCTGGTGGTACGCCTCCAACAGCTCCTCCGCCGGCGTCCGTCCGCTCTCCGCGATCTCCCACAGCCGCTCCAGGTGCCGCGTCTCGTCCCGCCCCTGCTTGTCGAGGTAGTTGCGGTTGCGCAGCCCGTCCCGGGCGATGGCGAGCACGTCCCGGGCGATCTCGTGGACGGTGGTGTCACGGAAACGGGTCTTCAGCGCCGTCTTCGGCACCTCGTGGCGCAGGGCGAGGATCTCGTCCACGCTCCAGTCGCGGATCAGCGCCTCGGCGGCGGCCAGGGACGGGGCGTCGTAGAGCAGGCCGGTCCACAGCGCCGGCAGGGCACAGAGGCCGCGCCACGGGCCGCCGTCGGCGCCGCGCATCTCCAGGAACCGCTTCAGCCGCACCTCCGGGAAGATGGTGGTGAGGTGGTCGTCCCAGTCGCTCATGGTGGGGCGCTCCCCCGGCAACTGCGGCAACCGCCCGGCCAGGAAATCGCGGAACGACTCGCCGGCGCAGTCGATGTAGCGCCCGTCGCGGTAGACGAAGTACATCGGCACATCGAGCGCGTACTCCACGTACCGCTCGAAGCCCATGCCGTCCTCGAAGACGAAGGGCAAGATGCCGCTGCGGTCGGGGTCGGTCTTCTCCCACACCCGGCTGCGGAAGCTGAGGTAGCCGTTGGGCTCGCCGTCGGTGAACGGCGAGTTGGCGAAGAGCGCAGTGGCGATCGGTTGCAGGGCGAGGCCGACGCGGAACTTGCTCACCATGTCCGCCTCGCTGGCGAAGTCGAGGTTCACCTGCACGGTGCAGGTGCGCAGCATCATGTCGAGGCCGAGGCTGCCCTTGGTCGGCATGTAACGGCGCATCACGGCGTAGCGGCCCTTGGGCATCCACGGGATCTCCTCGCGCCGCCACTTGGGGTGGAAACCGAATCCGGTCATGCCGATGCGTAGTTCCTTGGCCACGGCGTCCACCTGCAGGAGGTGGTCGCGGACCTCCACGCACGACTCATGGAGGTTGACCAACTGCGCCCCGGACAGCTCCACCTGCCCCCCGGGCTCCAGGCTGATGGACGCCCCGCCCTCGCGCTTGAGGGCGATGACGTTGCCGATCTCCTCCACCGCCTCCCAACCGAAACGCATCATCCCGCGCAGGAAGGCGCCGATGCCGCGCTCGCCCTCGTAGGGGACCGGGGTCAGGTCTTCCAGGTAGTGGACGAACTTCTCGTGCTCGGTGCCGATGCGCCACCGCTCCGGTGGGCGGCAGCCGGCGGCCAAGTGCTCGGTCAACTGCCGAACCTCGGTGATGGGCTCGCCGTCGGGGGTGGAGGGTCCAGACATGGTGGTCCTGATCGTAGAGGAAGGCCGCGTATCTTACCGATCCGCGTCAACCGTTTCGACAAATACCGCCTCGTCCCCCACCGGCGGCTCCACTTTCGCCAATTGGGCGTCGAGCACCGTCTCGTCGGCCTCCGACGGGTCACGCCCCGCCGCCAGCCGCCGGCGCAACCGTTCCCGCAGCACCTCCTCCGGCGCTCGGACGTGGAGGATGCGGAACGGGCAACCGACCGCCTCGGCCAATTCCCGGAACGGCCGGCGCCGCGCCGACTCGAGGAAGGTGGCGTCCACCACGACGGAGAAACCCGCCTCCAGGGCGGTCCGCGCCGACTCCAGCAGGCGGGCGTAGGTGCGGTCGGTGGCATCGGCGGTGTAGATCCCGCTGTCGAGCCCGGAACCGGAACGACCTCGGGAATCCAGACCGAAGAGCCGTTTGCGCTCCACGTCGGAGCGCAGGCGGACGAAGCCTCGCGCCTCCACCAGCCGCCGGGCGTGGGTGCTCTTACCCGATGCGGAGAGGCCGTGGGTGATAACCAGTTCCGGTTCCGCGGGGCGCGTGTAGTCCAGCGCGAGGCGGAGGTGGCCGGCCAGCGCGTCGGCGGCCCCGGCACGGCCCTGCTCCGCCTCGAAGGCGTTGACCTTGGCCCGCACCACGGCGCGGTAGACGGCGTAAAACCGCAGCAGGGAGAGCCCCCCAAAGTCGCCGGAGCGCTCCAGGTAGCGGTCGAGAAAGCGGTGGCGCAGCGGCGCGGCGCCCCGGAAGTCGAGGTCCATGACGGTAAAGGCGATCTCGCTGGCGGTATCGATCCAGCGCAGGCCGGGGTCGAACTCGATGCCGTCGAAGACGATCACCTCGCCGTCGTGCCACGCCACGTTGCCCAGGTGGAGATCGCCATGGCACTCGCGAACCGCGCCTTCGGCCAGCCGCCGCCGGAAGACCGGATTGAGCCGGCGCAATTCGTCCTCGGTCCAGCGGGCCAGGCGGGCCAACTCGTCGCCCAGGGGCCGGGCGGCGGCCGACGCCGCCAACTGCCGGAAGTTCTCCCGCGCCGGCGCCGCCACCGCCTCCGGGGTGCCGTACGCACCGTCCACCGGCGCTGCCGGAATCTCGGCGTGGAAGGCGGCCACCCGCTCGGCCAGCCGCTCCACCGCCGCGCCGGGGAGCCGCCCCTGGTCGAGCAGGCGGTTCATCAGTTCGTCCTCGGGGAAGCGGCGCATCAGCACCGCGTGCTCCAACACCGGGCCGTCGCCGTCCACCCGGGGTGCGTCCGGGGTGCCCGTCACCGCCACCCGGCGCAGGTAGATCCGCGGCGCCAGCCGCCCGTTGAGGCGGACCTCCTCGTCGCAGAAAAAGCGGCGGCGGTCGAGACCGGTGAAGTCGAGAAAGCCCAGATCCAGCGGCTTCTTGATCTTCACCGCGAAGTCGCCGGCCAGCAGGACCGTGGAGATGTGGGTCTCCACCGCACGCACCTCGTCGACCGGCCACGGGTAGCACGCCGGGTCCCGCAGCGCGGCGGTCAGGGCACGGTGTTGCTCCAGGGTGTCGATGGAATCAGACAACGATTTGCGGACCCGCCGGTGAATGATCCCCCCGATGGTAGCAGGCAGCGCATCTCGAAGCTGATACCCTTCCCCGCATGATCAAAGAAAACGAGAGAGCCAAGGCCGGTGAGGGGCTGCCGTGGGACGAAGTCCTGGAGCGGCTGCCGTTCAACGCCGACGGTCTGATTCCCGCCATCGCCCAGGAACACGGCACCGGCGAGGTCTTGATGATGGCCTGGATGAACCGCGAATCCCTTGAGGAGACCGTGGCCACCGGCCGGGTCTGCTACTTCTCCCGCTCCCGGGGCAAGCTGTGGCGCAAGGGCGAGTCGTCGGGCCAGGTCCAGCACCTGGTGGAGCTGCGGCTCGACTGCGACGGCGACACCCTCCTGATGCAAGTCCGCCAGGACGGCCCCGCCTGCCACACCGGCCGGCGGAGCTGCTTCTACAACGCCCTGCGCGGCGGGCGGGTGGTGGTCACTGACGAGCCGCTGATCCCGCCGGAGGAATTGTACCGGTAGCCACCTGTATGCCGCTGCCATACAGCCTGTCTGCGGCCTTTTGGAGAGCGCTCGGTGCTCCATCCCGCCCCTGTCCGCGTGCGCGTACCGCCCCGGGACCCCTCGTCACGGCAAGGCCCGAAGGGCCGTGGCGGTCTACCTGTCGAGTGGATTGCCGCGGTCCTTCGGCCCTCGCAATGACGGGGCCTCCAGCTGTCGCGGACTTGACGGGTTAAATGTTATGTTATTACATCTCTCCCGGGCCACAGCGAGGCGCGTTCGATGATCGAGATGGAGGGGGTCGCGTACCGCTACCGGGGCGGAGATGAGATCGCCTTCCCCGACTGGCGGGTGGAGACGGGAGAGCAGTGGCATATCCGCGGGCCGTCCGGGTGCGGTAAGACCACGCTGCTCCACCTGATCGCCGGCCTGCTGACTCCACAGCGGGGAAAGGTCGCCGTCCTCGGCACTGATTGGGGGACCCTCTCCGGCGGCAAACGCGACCGGATGCGCGGGCGGCACATCGGCATCGTCTTTCAGCGCCACCACCTCCTCCCCGCGCTCACGGTGAAGGAGAACCTGCTGCTGGCCCGCTCGCTGGCCGGCCTGCCCCGCGACAGCGCACGGGTACACCAAGTCCTGGAGCGCCTCGATCTCCAGCACCGCGCCGGCGCCCGCCCGGAGACGTTGTCGGGCGGCGAGGCCCAGCGGGCCTCCCTGGCCCGGGCCGTCATCAACGGACCGCAACTGCTGCTGGCCGATGAGCCGACCACGGCCCTCGACGACACACGCTGCGGACAAGTGGTGGCATTGCTCCGGGAGCTGGCCCGTGAACACGGGGCGACGCTGCTGGTGGCCAGCCACGACCGGCGCCTGGAACCCCACCTGGAGCGCGCGCTGACGCTGACGGAAACTCGCTCGGAGGCGGCGGCATGACCACGCTGCGCCTGATCCTCGCCTACCTGCGCTGGCGCCCCCTCCAGGCGGCGCTCAACCTGCTGTTGATGGCGGTAGGCGTCGCCACCCTGGTGGTGGTCCTGCTCTTTGGCCACCAGATCGAAGAGCGGCTGCAACGCGACGCCCGGGGTATCGACCTGGTGGTCGGCGCCCAAGGCAGCCCGATCCAATTGATCCTCTCCTCGGTCTTTCACGCCGATATCCCCACCGGCAATATCCCGGAGGAGACCGTCGAGCGCCTACGAGAGCACCGGCTGGTGGCGGGCGTCATCCCGCTGGCGCTGGGGGACAGCTACCGGGGGCTGCGGATCGTCGGTACCGAACCGGCCTACATCGATCTCTACGGCGGCAAGCCGGCGGCGGGGCGCCTCTGGGAGCGGGCCATGGAGGCGGTGGCGGGCGCCGACGCGGCGGCCCGCGCCGGCCTCGCCCCCGGCCGCACCTTCTCCGGCACCCACGGCCTCCTGGCCGACGACCACGGCGGGCACGTCCACGACTATGCGCCATACACCGTGGTGGGGGTACTGGAACCCACCGGGACGGTCCTGGACCGCCTGATCCTGACTCCGGTGGAGAGTGTCTGGCACGTCCACGACGAGGAAGCGGGTCACCGGCATGAAGAGAATCACGGCCACGAAGCCGTGGCGGACGATCCAGATGCTGCGCCCCGGGAACTGACCGCCCTCCTGGTACGGTACCGCTCACCCCTGGCCGCCCTCGCCCTGCCCCGGGAGATCAATCGGGAGCCGGGCCTGATGGCCGCCTCCCCGGCCTACGAGAGCGCCCGGCTAATGGAGATCCTCGGCTTCGGCCTCGACACCGTGCGCGCCTTCGCCTGGGTGCTGGTGGGCGCCGCCGCCCTGGCGCTCTTCATCGGCCTCTACAACGCATTGCGGGAACGCCGTCACGACTTGGCGGTGATGCGGACCTTGGGGGCGTCGCGGCTGCGTGTCTTCCTCTGGATCATCAGTGAGGGCGTCCTGTTGGCCGTTCTGGGGGCCGGCCTCGGCCTCCTGCTGGGGCACGGCGCGGCGGAAGTTCTCGGCTCGTGGCTGGGAGCAGTCCGGCAGGTGCCGTTCACCGGCACCGTCTGGCTGCCCGGAGAGCTATGGCTGTTGGCCGCGGCGGCGGGGATCGGCGCCCTGGCCGCACTGCCGCCCGCGATCCAGGCCTACCGAACGGATATTGCAACGACCCTCGCGGAACGTTAAAAGGGGGGGTATGCGCTCACTGACCTCCCTCCTCCGTCGCAGCGCGGCGTTGCTCGCCGTCACCCTTGTCGCGGCCGGGACCATCAGCTGCGGCGGCGATCCCAAATCCGAACTGCGCATCTACATCGACGGTAACGAGGAACTGGGGATCGTGGAGGCGCTGGGCCTCGATGTGGGGGATTCGGTAAGCCTGCTGGTGGTGGCCACTGTCAACGGCGCACCGCTGGCCGACCAGCGGATCTCCATCGAGTCGGAGCTGGACAACCTGATCACCCACCCGCTCCCCCGCACCGACGGCGAAGGGCGCGCCGGCACACGCCTCCTGGCGCAAACCGCCGGGTTCGACCGCATCACCTTCACCACGATGGACGGCTCCTCCACCGAACTCCAGTTACGCGTCAGCGACGGCGATCACGCTCGCCACCTCGATGGCGACAACGGGCTACTGGAGGCCCGGGACGATGTGGTCTCCTGGGAGACGCTGAAGGCGCTGAAGACCTATGAAGAGGACGACATGCTAGCGGCCGACTTCCCGGAGCCGGTCCGGGAACTCGACCGGCGGACGGTGCGCCTGCAGGGGTTCATGATGCCACTGGACGCCGCCACCCGGCAGCGACACTTCTTGCTCACCCGCAGCACGCCGTCGTGTTTTTACTGCGTCCCCGGCGGACCGGAGAGCACGGTGGAGATTGTGACCGACGAGGGCGTGGAGTTCACCTTCGAACCGATGGTCCTGGAGGGGCGATTCGAACTCCTGGAGCCCAATGAGATGGGGATTTTCTACCGGCTGGCAGGCGCCCGCCTGGTTGATTAAGTTAAGTAACGAGCAGTTGCATCATCCGGGGGCGCCGGATGCCTCTTGGGGAGGCGCAGTGGATCTCTCCATGGATCTCCCCCACCATCCATGGACCGCTCCCTGCGGCCTTCCCTGTGACCTGGACGCTCCCTTCGAAACGCCCGGCGCCCTCGCGTTGATACCTGCCCCGGGGGGGAGCGGCACCATTCAGCCGGTATATTAGAGACGTTAAGACTACCACCCAGCCGTCATAGGGAAACAGATGGGCGCGACGGTTTGCCGCATCCTCGAACCCTATGAACGTGGACTCGCCCCGCCCCATCGCGGACGAAGCACTGTCACCGCGGCGAAGAGGGCGGCGGCGGCCACCACAATGGCAGGGCCGGTGGGCAGATCCCAGCGCAACGATCCACCCAACCCCAGCGCCACGGCCAGGCAGCCGGTCACGGAGGCCAGCACCGCCATCTGTTCCGGTGTGCGGGCAAAGGCCCGGGCGGTGGCCGCCGGAATGATCAGCAGCGAGGTCACCAACAGGATCCCCACCACCTGCATCGCCAGTGCGATGACCAGCGCCATCAAACCCATGAAGGCCAACTGGATCGGAATCACCCGCACCCCCTCCACCCGGGCCATCTCCTCGTGGATGGTCACCGCCAGCAGCGGGCGCCAGATCGCGGCCAGCCCCGCCACCACCAGCGCGCCGCCGCCGAAGATCCAATACAGGTCGTGGTCGCTGACGGCCAGGATATCGCCGAAGAGGTAGCCCATCAGATCGACCCGCAAACCCTCCATGAAGGCGATGGCCACCAGTCCCAGGGACAGCGCGCTGTGGGCGAGGATGCCGAGGACGGTATCGCTGGCCAGCCGCTGGCGGGAGCGCAGGACGACCAGCAACACCGCCAGGACGGCGCAGACCGCCAAAATGCCGAAGTGCAGGCGGATGCCGAGGAGAAAGCCGAGAGCGATGCCGAGCAGGGCGGAGTGAGCCAATGCGTCGCCGAAGTAGGCCATACGGCGCCACACCACGAAACTGCCCAGGGGTCCGGCCACCACCGCCAGGGCGAGCCCGGCGGCCAGCGCCCGCCACAAAAAATCATCCATCGCCGTCCTCCCGCCGGCCCTCCGCCTCCGCCGGGCAACGGTCGCCCGGACCGTGCGCGTGATGGGGGCCGTGATCGTGATGGAAGACGGCCGTCTCCGGTCCCAGGTGTGAACCGAAGAGGCCACGGTACTCCGGATGGACCGCCACCGATTCCGGGCTACCGCGGCAGAGGATGCGCCCACCATCGAGGCAGAGCACTTCGTCGCTGGCGGCCATCACCAGGTGGAGATCGTGGGAGACCACCACCACGGCGCAACCGTAACGATCACGCACCGTGCGGATCAATGCGTAGAGCGCCCCCTGGCTGCGGCCGTCGAGCCCGGCGGCGGGCTCGTCCAGGGCCAGCAGCCGCGGCTGGCGCAGCAAC
>SKYL01000145.1 GCA_007127935.1 Halorhodospira sp.
CGGTGTGCGGCTGGTTCTTGACACCAATATCGCGCTCTCGGGCCTGCTTTGGGGTGGCCCGCCTGGACGCCTGATCGATTCGGCTATCGCCGAGGATATCGAACTGGCGAGTAGTGCCGCGCTACTCGCCGAACTACAGGGTGTGCTTGTACGCTCGAAATTCGCAGACCAACTCGCGCTGCACAATATCACGGCGGCTGACGTTTTCGACGGCTATGCGTCGCTGGTGGTAATCGTCACACCAGCCGCGATTGAACCCACCATAAAGCGTGATCCGGCAGACGACCAGGTCTTGGCGACTGCGTTGTCGGCAAAGGCCGATCTCATCGTCTCAGGCGACGATCATCTGCTCGATCTGAAGCAATTCCGCGAGATAGACATCGTTACTGCGGCAACAGCAATCGACCGTATTCCATCCGTCTGAATCCCCAGCGGCTGCTGCTTACATAGTGCTTACACGGAGGGGCTGCTTACTTTCTTTGTCGTGCTACCGTCTTTGCAACTTATTGATTTTGGCGGAGAGGGGGGGATTCGAACCCCCGAGGGCTCGCGCCCTGCCCGATTTCAAGTCGGGTGCTTTCGACCACTCAGCCACCTCTCCTCAGTGACCTAGTGTGCGGCGCGCCACGCCCGGGAACAAGGCCGCGCCGCGGCGGCGGCCCGCACCGCCTCTCCCACCAGGCGCGGACCCCGGTAGACGAGCCCGGTGTAGAGCTGGATCAGATCGGCGCCGGCCTCCAGACGCTCCCGCGCGTCGTCGCCGGTGCAGATGCCGCCGACGCCGATCAGCGCGGTCTTGCCCCGGCACTGGCGCACCAGGGTGCGCAGCACCTCCTCCGCGGCCGGCTTCAGAGGGCGGCCGCTGAGGCCGCCGGCCTCCGCCGCCGCGGGAACCCCCTCCAACCCGGGGCGGGCCACCGTGGTGTTGGTGGCGGCGATGCCGTCCACCTGCTGCTCCAGGAGTTGCTCCACCACCGGCTCCAACTGGCCCGGCTCCCAGTCGGGGGCGATCTTGACCACCAACGGGACGTGGCGCTCGTAGGCAGCCGCCAGGCGGCGCCGCTCCGCCTGCAACCGGTGGACGATGGTCCGCAGGTTGGCCACCTCCTGCAACGACCGCAGTCCGGGGGTGTTGGGCGAGGAGACGTTGACCGCCACGTAGTCGGCGACCCCGTAGACCGCATCCAGGGCGGCGGCGTAGTCATCGGCCGCCCGCTCCGGCGGGGTGTCGCGATTCTTGCCGATGTTGATCCCGACCACGCCCCGGTAGCCGGAGCTACGCAACCGCGTCGCCAGGGCGGCCGCCCCGGCGTTATTGAAGCCCATGCGGTTGATCAGCGCCTGGGCCTGGGGGATGCGGAAGAGCCGGGGCCGGGGGTTGCCGGGCTGGGGCCGTGGGGTCACGGTACCCAGCTCGATAAACCCGAACCCCATGCGCGCCAGCGTGGTGAGGTACTTGCCGTCCTTGTCGAACCCGGCGGCAAGCCCCACCGGGTTGGGGAAGTCGATGCCCATCACCCTCCGGGGCAGCGCGGGGATGCGGCCCCGCATCCAGGCGATCAACCCCAACGGCCCGGCCAGGCGCGCCAACCCCAGGGCGGCGCCGTGGGCGGTCTCGGGGTCCAACCGGAAGAGCAAAGGACGAATGAGCGGGTACATCGATTCTCCAATGGATAAGCAATGAACACGCGACCGGCGGCCGGCAGGGTGGAAACCCTTATCGACCGCGCGATCGGCCTTGGCTTACACTTCAGCTTAACGGGGGATCGCTGGACAGCCTTATGCGGCGCGACATATTCAACCAGAAGAGCGACGGGGGCAAGTCCGGGGGGCCGGCGTATCACTCGCGGTCGATGGTCAGCGCCCCGGCCACCACCGCACCGCCGCCCTCGATCTCATCGACTCGCGCCACCTGGAGGGTGCCGGTCAGCGGCGGCAACCGCTCGTCGGCCGGGGTGACACAGACATACAAGAGTTCTCCGGCGGTCACCGCGACCTCGGTCTCGAACTGTAACCCGTCGGCGCTGAGATCCCGGGTCCAACCCCGGTGGCAACCGGCGGGCTCGCCGGACCGGTGGAAGGACAGGTCGGTCTCCACCTCCAACCGCTGGAACGAACGGCGGTTGGCCCACGACTCACGATGCTCAGCCATTGGCGCTCCCTTTTCCGCATCCGTCGGCGGATGCGGCCATGGGCGAGAAAGGGGGGCCGGATTCGGCCCCGTCCATCGC
Source organism: Halorhodospira sp. (assembly GCA_007127935.1). GTDB lineage: Bacteria > Pseudomonadota > Gammaproteobacteria > Nitrococcales > Halorhodospiraceae > SKYL01. Next base: position 2,232 of record SKYL01000145.1, read on the forward strand.
CTCTCCATTAAAACCGATCCGATCGGATGCCGCCAGCGGAGGCCCGAATGAACTTGAGACGCGGCGTTGCCACGGCCGTCTCCGGCTGGTTGCTGGCCGCTCTCCCGGCGGTTGCGCCGGCCGCCTTCGAAGAGTGCGTGGCCGATCTGCGGGAAGACTTGGTCCGTGACGGACAACCGGCCGAGGTAGTGGAGGCCGCCCTTGCGGACGTGCGGCGGCTGGAACGCCTCATCGAGCTCGACCGCCACCAGCCGGAGTTCGTCCAGCACTTCTGGGACTATGTCGATCGGCGCGTCACCGAGCACCGGGTGACCCAGGGCCGGCGCCTGCTGGAGGAGAACTCCGCGCTGCTCTGGCGTATCCACGGCGACTACGGGATCAGCCCCCGCTACCTCGTGGCGCTGTGGGGCATGGAGACCCATTACGGCGCCTACTTCGGCCGGGTGCCGGTGGTGGACGCCTTGGTCACCCTCACCTGCGACGGCCGCCGGGGCTCATTCTTCCGTACGCAGTTGCAGGCCACCATGGAGATCCTGTCGGACCGCCGGATGGAACGCGCGCAGATGCGCGGCTCGTGGGCCGGGGCCATGGGCCACACCCAGTTCATGCCCACCACCTTCCTCGACTACGCGGTGGACTACGACGGATCGGGGCGCATCGACCTGTGGGGCAGTTTGGCCGACGCCTTCGGCTCTTCGGCCAACTACCTCCGTTCCATGGGGTGGCAACCGGGGCAACGGTGGGGCCGCGAGGTCGCCCTCGCCGACGATTTCGACTACGCACTGGCCGGGCTCGAGCAGCGGCGCCCGTTAAATGAGTGGGACCAGGCTGGGGTGCGCCGGGCCGACGGCGGCCGCCTCCCGGCGTCCGATATGGAGGGATCGGTGATCTTGCCCATGGGCCGGGACGGCCCCGCGTTCCTGGTCTACAACAACTTCCGTATCTTGATGCGCTGGAACGCATCGGTCTCCTACGCGTTGGCGGTGGCCCACCTGGCGGATCGCATTGACGGGCATCCGCCGCTGCGGGGCGGCCGCCCGGACGCCAAGGAGATCCTCAGCCGCCGGGAGACCGAGTGGGTGCAGAAACGGCTGAACCGGTTGGGCTACGACGCCGGGGAGCCGGACGGCCTCATCGGCCCCAACACGCGCCGGGCGGTCCGCGCCTACCAGGCCGATCACGGCCTGACCGCGGACGGCTACCCGGATCGGGGACTGATGCTCCACCTGGAGCGGCAACTGGTGGCCCACGACGAGAAGGACCACGGAGGGTCGTAATCTACTCGGCCTGCTCCACGAGCACACCGCGCAAGTACTCGATGATGTCCCCGGACTCGTAAAGCCACTTGCCACCGCCCTCGCCGTCGGGGATATAGAGGCACGGGACCTGGCGCCGCCCGCCCTCCCGCCGCAGCCGCTCGGCGGCCTCCTCGTCCTTGTCGATATCGACCCCCTCGAGGGTGACGCCAAGGCTCCGCACCGCTAGCCGCACCCGTATGCAGAACGGGCACCACCGCGTCTCGTAGAGCTTCAGCCCCTCCGTTGCCTGATCCAACCGCCGCTGGAGCCGCCGCTGCTCCCCCGGATCAACCATCTCTTCGCTCATAAGCCCTCCCGGAAAGCTGCGAGTTTCAAGATACATTTCGTACATTGCAAGCGCCAACCACCCGTCATTGCGCCAACTGCCCGTCATTGCGAGCGTAGCGAAGCAATCTCCACCACTTGCACTTTTAACTCAGTCACTTGAAACTGAGTTTCAACTGCAATCATCGGGATTTATACGTGGACAACGCCGTCGATCTGAAACAGCCGGAACTCTACTTCAACCGGATGCTCAGCCTGCTGGAGTTCAACCGCCGGGTGCTGGAGCAGTCCAAGGACCCGTCCGTGCCGTTGCTGGAGCGCCTGAAGTTCCTCTGTATCTTCAGCACCAACATGGACGAGTTCTTCGAGATCCGCCTGGCCGGGATCAAGCAGAAGGCGGAGCTGGGGTCGGTGCAGACCGACCCGGACAACCGTAGCCCCCACGAGGTGCTCAAGGCCACCAGCGCCCTGGCCCATGAACTGATCGAGGAGCAATACCGGGTCCTCAACGAAGAGCTGATCCCACTGCTGGCGGACCACTCCATCCGCTTCATCAAGCGCCAGGACTGGACCGAGGCCCAGTCTGTCTGGCTGCGGCGCTTCTTCGAGGAGGATCTGCTCCCGGTCCTCAGCCCGCTGGGCCTTGATCCGGCTCACCCGTTCCCGAAGGTGCTGAACAAAAGCCTCAACTTCATCGTCTCCCTGGAGGGCAAGGACGCCTTCGGGCGCAACACCGGCCACGCCATCGTCCAGGCCCCCCGCGCCCTGCCCCGGCTGATCCGCATCCCCCAGGAGGAGACCGACGGCGGCCCCGACGACTTCGTCTTCCTCTCGTCGGTCATTCACGCCTTCGTCAACGACCTCTTCCCCGGCATGACGGTAAAGGGTTGTTACCAGTTCCGGGTCACCCGGAATGGGGATCTCTTCGTGGACGAGGAGGAGGTGGACGACCTGATGCGCGCCCTGGAGGGCGAACTGCCCCAGCGGCGCTACGGCGACGCGGTGCGCCTGGAGGTGGCGGCCAACTGCCCCGACATCCAGGCCGCCTTCCTGCTGAAGGAGTTCGGCCTGACCCGGGAAGACCTCTACCAAGTGGACGGCCCGGTAAACCTGGGCCGCCTGATGGCCCTTTACGACCTGGTGGACCACCACGACCTGAAGTACCCGTCGTTTACCCCCGGCTTGCCGGCCCCGCTGGGTTCCGGTGTCGACCTGTTCAAGGTGATGCGCGAAAAGGACATCCTGCTCCACCACCCGTTCGAGTCCTTCGTGCCGGTCATCGACTTCGTCCGCCAAGCCGCCGCGGACCCCAAGGTCCTGGCCATCAAGCAGACCCTTTACCGAACAGGCCCCGACTCCGCCATCGTGGATAACCTGGTAAAGGCGGCCCGCGCCGGCAAGGAGGTCACGGTGGTGGTGGAGCTACGGGCGCGCTTCGACGAGGAGGCCAACATCCAGTTGGCCCACCGCCTCCAGGAGGCCGGCGCCCACGTGGTCTACGGCGTGGTGGGCCACAAGACCCACGGCAAGATGGTGCTGGTGGTGCGCCGTGAGGACCGGGAGCTGCGCAACTACGTCCACATGGGCACCGGCAACTACCACTCGCGCACGGCCCGCCTCTATACCGACTACGGGCTGCTGACGGCGGACCGCCGCATCGGCGAGGATGTCCATCGGGTCTTTCTGCAATTGACCAGCCTGGGGCGGTTCTCCGATCTGCGCTGCCTGTTACAGGCACCGTTCACTCTCCACGACTCGCTGGTGGCGCGGATCGAGCGCGAGGCGGAACATGCGGCGGAGGGCCGCCCAGGGCGGATCATCGCCAAGATCAACGCGCTCACCGAGCCACGCATCGTCCAGGCCCTCTACGCCGCCTCCATGGCCGGGGTCGAGATCGACTTGATCGTGCGCGGCATCTGCGTGGTGCGCCCTGGAGTGCCCGGGATTTCGGAGAACATCCGGGTCCGTTCCATCATTGGCCGGTTTCTGGAGCACACTCGGGTCTACTACTTCGAGAACGACGGCCGGTGCGAGGTCTTCTGCTCCAGCGCCGACTGGGCGAACCGCAATTTCTTCCGCCGGGTGGAGACCGCTTTCCCGGTGGACGGCACCGACACCCAGGCGCGGATCGTCGAGGATTTGGAGTGCTACCTGCGGGACAACGCCCAGGCGTGGGAACTATTGCCGGACGGCCAGTACCGGCGCATCGAACCAGCGGAAGGGGAGGAGCCGTTCTCGGCCCAGCAGGCCCTGCTGGAGCGGCTGGCCGAGAAGCCGTAAGGGGCCGGCGACGCTCCCGCTCCGCCGCGGCCTCAGCACAGTTCCAGCCGGTCACCGACCTTGCGCAGGTAGCGTTGCTCCTGCTCCAGGTCGGTCCGTAACAGGGGCGCCCGATCCAACACCCCCGGCGGAAAGCGCAGCTCGATCCGGCGGTCGTCCACTTTCACCGCCGGCTCCGGAGTGGGCTCCGGCGACCGTCCCCGGTGCAGGGCCACCGCCAGGCGGAGCAGGAGGGCCAGACGCCATCCCAAGTCCACCCACCGCTCCGGCAGCGCCCCCAATTCGAGGCGCGGCACCTTGCGCCGATGGGCGCGGACCAGCGTGGCCAGCAGCAGTTGCTCCTGCCGAGAGAACCCGGCCATGTCGGAATGGCAGAGGATATACGAGCCGTGGCGGTGGAACCGGGCATGGGAGATATCGAGCCCGATCTCGTGGAGTTGCGCCGCCCAGGCGAGCATCTGGCGGGGTAAAACCCCCTCCAGCCCCCACGCCGGACCCGCCTGGTCCAATAGTCGCAACGCCGACTGGGCCACCCGCTCGGCGTGGGCCATGTCCACGTGGTAACGCCGGGCCAGGTTGGCCACGGTGGCGGCCCGAATATCAGTGCCCCCCCAACGGCCCATGAGGTCGAACAGCGCCCCCTCCCGCAAGGCCCCGTCGGACACCTCCAAGATCTCGATGCCGAGGGCGTCGAACAGGGCGCAGAGGATTGCCACACCGCCCGGAAAGACCGGCCGGCGATCGACCGACAGTGCGCCTGCGGTGGCCTTATCCACATCGCCGGCCTTGACCAGGGCGTCTCGCAGTTGATGGAGCCCCTCCCGGGTGATGGCGTCCTCCGGGCCGTCTGTCCGCGCGCCGATGACCGCCGCCACGGCGCGCACGGTACCCGAGGCGCCCACCGCCTCGACCCAGGCGGGGGCGGCGAACAGACCCTGCACCGGCTCCAGTTCGTGCCGGGCGCTCATGACGGCGCGTTCCATCGCCCGTGCCTTGACCGTGCCTTTGGGGAAGAAGGTCTCCGACAAACCGACACACCCCACGTAGACGCTCTCCAACACCTTGGGCTGAAGACCGGCCCCCCGGATCAACTCGGTGCTGCCGCCGCCGATGTCCACCACCAGGCGCGGACGTTCGTCGAAACCACGGCTATGGGCGACCCCCATATAGATGAGGCGCGCCTCCTCGAAGCCGGAGATGATGTCGATGGGGTGGCCCAGGGCGCCCTCCGCCGCGGTGAGAAAGGCGTCGGCCGCGCACGCCCGGCGCAGGGTATTGGTGCCGACGGCACGGACGTTGCTGGCTTCCAGGGTGCGTAGCCGCTCTCCGAACCGTTCCAGGCAGGCCAACGCCCGCTCCCGGGCCTCCGGGGTGATCCGCTTGTGCGCATCCAACCCGGCCGCCAACCGCACCGGTTCCCGGAGGCGGTCGATGGGCCGCAGGGAGCCCTCCGACTCGGCCACCGCCACCACCATGTGAAAGCTGTTGGACCCGAGATCCACCGCGGCGTAGACGTCCTTACGATCAGTCATCGCGCCGGGAGGCAAGATCGCGCAGAAGACGAGGCGGCAGATGGGCCACGAGACGGCCGCCGCCGGGTTCGAGCCCCCCCGGCATCTCCAGCAGACAGACGCCGGACTTCTTCAGCGGCAGGTAGTCTCCGGCGGCGCCCGATAGGGCCAGTGCCGCCCACCGGCCCAGATCCGGCTCATGGCCCACCAGGGCGATCCAAGGATGCCCATCGTGATGGTCACGCAGCCACCGGAAGACCGCTTCGGGGTCGCCGCCGGGCGCAAGCGCGGGCAATTCCACCAGGGTGCCGGATGGAGTGTAGGCGGCGGCCAGGATGGCGGCGCTCTCGACGGCCCGGGGCAGGGGGCTGTGGGCGATCCGCGGCAACGCCGCCACCACCGCGCACAACCCCTTGGCCGCCTTGCGCGCCCGCTTTCTGCCCTCGTCGGTGAGGGCGCGCTCGGCGTCGCTCTGGCCCGGCTCCGCGTCCGCCGCCAACGCGTGGCGGACCAAGGCGATACAAGGTGTCACCGGCCTGCCTCCTCCTCCAGTTTGTGCCACGATAGGACCTGATCCCGCCCCGCCTTCTTGGCGGCGCGGAGCGCCTCATCGGCGGCGCGGATCAGCGCCTCCAGGTCCTCGAAACGGGAGCAATCCATATGGGTGGCGTAGCCGCCGGAGAGCGTAACCCGGGGCACCTCGCCCCCATCCAACGACAACTCACTGTCCGCCACTTCCCGGCGCAACCGGTCCAGGACCCGGAAGGCGCCGTCCCGGCCGATCCCCGGCAGGGCCACCAGAAACTCCTCGCCGCCGTAGCGGGCCAACACGTCGCTCTGGCGGACGCACCGGCGCAGAACTCCGGCCACCGCGTACAATACGGCATCGCCGCCCTGGTGACCGAACCGTTCATTGATCGACTTGAAGTGATCGAGATCCACCAAGGCCAGGGTCAGGGGCCACGCCTGGGCGGTGGAGCTGTCAAACTCCCCCTGCAGGCGGCGGGACAAGTGGCGGCGGTTGTGCAGCTCGGTGAGCGGGTCGCGCTCGGCGTCCTCCCGAAGTTGGCGGTTCTGGACCTCCAACTCGCGGGCCATCTTCTGGGCCGCGGCGGCCTCGTGGATCATATGGAGGCTGCGCAGCGTCAGAACCTCCCGCGCCCGCCCCGAGATCCCCGCCAAGTCCCGCCCACTGAGGTCGAGTTCAAACATTCGCGCCAGCGGAGGCGCCTCCTCGGAGACGGAGTCGAGAAACTCGGAAAAGTGCCCCTGCTCCCAGCCGAAGCACTCATGGGCCAGCGCCGCCGCCTCCAGCGTCACGCTGTC
>SKYL01000299.1 GCA_007127935.1 Halorhodospira sp.
AGCGGGAGCGACGCCTGGAGGGCGATCCCTCCCATCTGGTCCGGCTGCAGCGCGGCGCCGGCCACCCCTTCGAAGCGCTTCTCGTGGAGAAAGAGCACCGCCAACTCCGCCAACCGTCCCCGCTGGAACGTATCGAGGCGTTTCAACACCGGCAACGCCCGCTCGGCGATATGCCACGCCCCCGCCGGCAACCGTTCCCGGCGCAAGAGACCGCGCCGCCGCCACGCTCTGAACCAGTTGACCGGCAAATCCTTCTCCTCTTCGCGTATCCCTATCGGTGGGCGACTTGGGGTCACCGCCCCGGGTGGGCCATAATCCGCTGCTTCACTATAACAATCGCCCGCACCAAGGAACCGCTCCATGGCTGAAACCACACCGTCCGGGCCCCGCCGCAGCGTGGTGGTCGAAGGTACGGAGTTCACCCTCCTGGGCACTGCCCATGTGTCCAAGAGCAGCGTCGACGAGGTGACCGCCGAAGTCCGCAGCGGCCGCTACGACGCCGTGGCCATCGAACTCTGTTCCGGCCGCTACCAGGCATTGATGGACCCGTCGGCCCTGGAGCGGATGGATCTCTTCCAGGTCCTGCGCCGCGGCCAGGGCGGGATGGTGGCGGCCAGCCTCGCGTTGGGCGCGTACCAGCAACGGCTGGCGGAACAGTTGGGCGTGGAACCGGGGGCCGAGATGAAGGCCGCCGCCGTGGAGGCGGAGGCCGCCGGCGCCGAGATCGTCCTCATCGACCGCGATGTCGGCGTCACCCTGCGCCGCGTCTACCACAGCGTACCGTGGTGGCAACGCTTCAGCCTGCTGGGTGGCCTCTTCGCCGGCCTCATCACCCGGGAACAGGTCAGCGCCGAGGATGTGGAGCGCCTCAAACAGGGCGATATCCTCGAGTCGACCTTCCGCGAAGTGGCGATGGGGAGTAAGGCGCTCTACGAGCCGCTCATCGCGGAGCGGGACCGCTACATGGCCGCCCGCCTGGTCCAGGAGTGCGCCGGGCGTTGCGACCGCGTTCTAGTGGTGATCGGGGCGGGCCATCTGGAGGGGATGACACGCGCGCTGCAAGCGGAAGGCTCCGACACCCTGCTCGACCCCGAATCGGTGATCCACACCCTCGCCAAGACTCCGCCCCGGGTGCGCTGGCCCCGGGTGCTGCCGTGGATCGTGGTGGCGGTGATCCTGGCCGGCTTCACCCTGGGGTTCTCCAAGGGGGCGGATGTGGGCTGGGCGATGGTGGGGGACTGGGTGTTGATCAACGGTGGGCTTTCGGCCCTGGGGGTGATCCTCGCCACCGGCCATCCGGTGACGGTAATCGGGGCGTTCCTGGCGGCGCCGCTCACCTCCATCAATCCGACCATCGGCGCGGGCTTCGTGGCGGCGGCCATCGAGTTGACCGTACGCCACCCACGGATCGGGGACTTTCAAGCGTTGCGCACCGCCGTGACCCGTTGGCACGGTTGGTGGACCAACCGGGTGGCGCGGACGTTGCTGGTCTTTCTCTTCGCCACCATCGGGTCGGCGGCAGGGACTTACATCGCCGGCTTCCGTATCTTCGAGCGCTTGGTCGGGGCGTGATCCGTCAGTGCTCACGGGTCGCCGCGAAACGGATCGCCGGCCATCGCTCCCGGGTCAGTTCCAGGTTCGCCCGCGAAGTCGCCAAGTAGGTCAACGCACCGGCGGCGTCGTAGGCCAGGGACGCCGCGTTCCGCTCCATGAACCGCTCCAACTCCTTCGGGTCGTCGGCGTGGACCCAGCGAGCCGAGTCCACCCGGGTGCCCTCGAAGATGCACTCCACCCCATACTCGTGCTGCAAACGGTAGACGGTAACATCGAACTGGAGCACGCCCACCGCGCCGACGATGAGATCGTTGCCGCTCAACGGCCGGAAGAACTGCGTGGCCCCCTCCTCGCTCAGCTGTTCCAATCCCTTCTGCAACGCCTTCATGCGCATCGGGTCCTTCAGCACGACGCGGCGGAACAGTTCCGGGGCGAAGCTGGGGATGCCGGTGAAGCGCAGTTCCTCACCCTCGGTGAAGGTGTCGCCGATGGCGATCGTCCCGTGGTTGTGGATGCCGATGATGTCGCCCGGCGACGCGGTCTCCACGTGGGCCCGCTCGTTGGCCATGAAGGTGGTGGCCCGTGGGATCTTGATGGTCCGCCCGGCACGGACGTGGCGCACCCGCATACCGGGCTCGAAGCGGCCTGAGCAAACCCGCAAAAAGGCAATCCGATCACGGTGTTGCGGGTCCATGTTGGCCTGGATCTTAAAGACAAAACCGGTGAATGCCGCCTCATCGGCGTGCACGGTGCGCCCCGCCTCCCGGGGCATCGGCGGCGGCGCGTGCTCGACGAAGTCGTCCAGCAGGTCCTTGACTCCAAAGTCGTTGATGGCCGAACCGAAGTAGACCGGCGTCAGCCGGCCCGCCAAGTACTCACCGCGATCGAAGGGGTCACTCGCCTCTTTGACCAACTCGATCTCCTCCCGCCACTGGGCCGCGTCGGCGCCGAACCGCTCATCGAGTTGCGGATGGCCGAGCCCCTCGATCTCCTCCCCGGCGCCGAACAGGCGCACCCGGTCCTGCTCCAGGTGGTAGACCCCGCGAAAGTGCCGGCCCATACCGAGGGGCCACGTCACCGGGGCACAGCGGATCTGCAGTACCCGCTCCACCTCGTCCAGCAGTTCCAGCGGTTCGCGACCTTCCCGGTCCAGCTTATTGATAAACGTGGTGATCGGGGTCGTGCGCATGCGGCAGACCTCCATCAGGCGGATGGTCCGGTCCTCCACGCCCTTGGCGGCGTCGATGACCATCAACGCCGAATCGACCGCCGTCAGCGTGCGGTAGGTGTCCTCCGAGAAGTCGGCGTGGCCGGGGGTGTCCAGGAGGTTGACGATGCGCTCCTGGTAGGGAAACTGCATCACCGACGAGGTCACCGAGATGCCGCGCTCCTTCTCCATTTCCATCCAGTCGGAGGTGGCGTGGAGTTTGGAGCGCCGCCCCTTGACCGTCCCGGCCATCTGGATCGCTCCGCCGTAGAGGAGGAGTTTTTCGGTCAGGGTGGTCTTTCCCGCGTCGGGGTGGGAGATAATGGCGAAGGTACGCCGTCGCGCCGCCTCTTGCGCCGACTGCGTCATGGAGGGCTCCTGCGGTAGGTGGCATGCAAATAGAATGGCGCTGGAGTATAAGGCATTCGTCCCCCTGCACGCACTCGGGAACACCGCGGGCCGAGTCCTGTCCCACCGGGTAACGAGGGTTTACATGGCCCCTGCGGCGCCGCACACCGGCGCCCCGTGGGGCACCTCGTTTCGTGCGGCCTCCAGGGCCGCAGCATTTTTTTTAGATGTAAAGGAGATCTCATGATGAGTCACCTGTGGACCAAACTCGCCATCGGTATCGTCGCCCTGACGCTGGCGGGAGCGGCATCGGCCATGGAGCGCCAACAGCAGCAGCAAGAGCCCGGGATGCAGCAGCAGGAGCCGGGCATGGCGCAGCCGGCGCCCGACCAGCCGACCTTCTCCGATCAGCAGATCCAGCGCTTTGTCGATGCCTACCTCGACATCATCCAGATCCAGGAGCAGTACACCGGGCAAGTGCAGGCCACTGACAGCGCCGAGGAGGCCCGTGAACTGCAGGAGCAGGCAAACAACGAGATGATTGGCGCCATCGAGGAGAACGGCCTCAGCGTCCCCGAGTACTCCGAGATGGCCAACGCCATGGACATGAACCCGGAACTCCGTGATCAGGTAGCGGCGATGATCCACGAGCAACGACAGTAGATTTGCCGCCTCGACCGCACAGGTCGATCTACTGCGTGCGCTCTGTCCCGGTGTTACCGGGGCGGGGCGCCGCTTTATCCGGGCCACCCTTTAACCACGGTCCTTGTATAATCCCCACTCAAATCGCAGATCCGCGCCCGCGTGGCCTCAGAGCGGCGGACGATGTACCATTGCCCGCTTCCTGGTCACCCAGCCCAAGTGTGGAATCTTGTTCCCGGCAAAGGAGCGGCATGGAGAGACGGCACAGTTACACCTATGAAGAGTTGCTGTTGAGCGGCCACGGGCACCTTTTCGGCCCCGGCAACCCGCAGCTTCCCGCCCCCAATATGTTGATGTTCGACCGGATCACCAGCATCCGCGACGACAACGGGGAGCACGGCAAGGGGGAAGTGGTCGCGGAACTCGACGTTCACCCAAACCTCTGGTTCTTCCGGTGTCACTTCCCCGGCGATCCGGTGATGCCGGGGTGTCTCGGGCTCGACGCCCTCTGGCAGATGGTCGGCTTCTACCTCGGATGGATCGGCGGCAGCGGCAGCGGACGCGCCCTGGGCTGCGGCGAGGTGAAGTTCACCGGCCAAATCCTCCCAGAGAACCGTAAAGTGGTCTACCGCGTGGTGCTCAAGCGGGTGATCAACCGGCGCCTGGTCATGGGGATTGCCGACGGCACCGTGACCGTGGACGGCAAGCAGATCTATACCGCCGAAGACCTGAAGGTGGGTCTGTTCCAGAACCCCGGCGATATCAGCAAGTAGAGCGATCGGAGGAAGCAAACCGTGCGTCGAGTGGTCATTACTGGCATCGGAGTGGTCTCCTGCATCGGCAATGATGCGCAGACCGTGACCCAATCACTGCGCGCCGGCCGTTCGGGAATCCGCTTCAAGCCGGATTACGCCGAGGTGGGGCTGCGCAGCCAAGTGGCCGGTGCGGTCGATATCAATCTGGACGAGCACATCCCCCGCAAGGTTCTGCGGTTCATGGGAGACGCCGCGGCGTTCAGCTACATCTCCATGGAGCAGGCCATTCGCGACGCGGGGTTGAGCGAGGATGAGATCTCCAACCCCCGCGTGGGACTGATCGCCGGCTCCGGCGGCGCCTCGACGGCCAATATCGTCGCCGCCAACGACACGCTGCGTGAACGCGGCGTACGCAAGATCGGCCCCTACGGCGTTACCCGGACCATGGGCTCCACGGTCTCCGCCTGTCTCGCTACACCGTTCCGGATCAAGGGGGTGAACTACTCCATCACCTCCGCCTGCGCCACCAGCGCCCACTGCATCGGTGTGGCCATGGAGCAGATCCAACTCGGCAAGCAGGACATGATCTTCGCCGGCGGCGGTGAGGAGGAGCACTGGAGCTTGACCATGCTGTTCGACGGCATGGGCGCGCTCTCCACCAAGTACAACGAGACGCCGGAGCGCGCCTCCCGCACCTACGATGCCGATCGGGACGGTTTCGTCATCGCCGGCGGCGGCGGGATGGTGGTGGTGGAGGCGCTGGACCATGCACTGGCCCGCGGCGCCCGCATCCACGCCGAAATCGTCGGCTTCGGCGCCACCTCCGACGGCTACGACATGGTCGCCCCCTCCGGCGACGGCGCCGTCCGCTGCATGCGCCAAGCCATGGAGGGGCTCGACGGCAAGATCGACTACATCAACACCCACGGCACCAGCACCCCGGTGGGCGACGTCACCGAGTTGAAGGCCCTGCGCGAGGTCTTCGGTGACGAGATGCCGCCGCTGTCGGCCACCAAGTCCCTCACCGGCCACTCCCTGGGCGCCGCCGGCGTGCAGGAGGCGATCTACTCGTTGCTGATGATGCAGGAGGGCTTTATCTCTCCGTCCATCAACATCGAGACCCCGGACGAAGCGGCGGCCGGCTTTCCCATCGTCACCGAGTGTCGCGAGGGCGTAGATCTCGATACGGTGATGTCGAACAGTTTCGGATTCGGCGGCACCAACGCCAGCTTGGTTCTGCGCCGCTATCACGGCTAACTCGCGGAGACCCCCGATGGAACAGCGGCTCGACTTCGACCCCGACCTGCTTCGCCGCTACGACGTCAGCGGACCCCGGTATACCTCCTACCCCACCGCCCCTCAGTTTCACGAGGAATTCGGGCCTGAGGCATACCGCCGCGCCGCGGCGGCCAGCAACGAGAGCGCCGAGCCGCGCCCGCTGTCCATTTACGTCCACGTCCCCTTCTGCCGGCAGGTCTGCTACTACTGCGCCTGCAACCGGGTCATCACCGCCAACTACGCCCGGGCCAGCGGCTATCTGGAACGGCTCTTCGAAGAGATCGCCCTGCAAGGGGAGCTGTTCGCCAGCCAACGGCCGGTGGAGCAACTCCATCTCGGCGGCGGTACACCCAACTACCTTTCCGATGAAGACCTCACCGCCCTGTTGGGGAACCTGCGGACCCACTTCAACCTGGAGACCGGGGACCACCGGGAGTTTTCCATCGAGATCGACCCGCGGGATGTGTCCTCCGGTACCATCCAGCAACTGGCGGAGCTCGGTTTCAACCGGATGAGCGTCGGCGTCCAGGACTTTCATCCCACCGTACAGAAGGCCATTAACCGCATCCAGAGCGCCGAACTGACCGCGTCGGTCATCGAGGCGGGGCGCCGCCACGGCTTCCGGTCCACCAACATGGACCTGATCTACGGCCTCCCCCACCAGAGTGTGGAGACCTTCAGCGCCACCCTCGACACCCTCCTGGAGCTGCGGCCCGAGCGGCTGGCCGTCTACAACTACGCCCACCTGCCCCACCTGTTCAAGGTCCAGCGGCAGATCTCCGAGGCCGACCTGCCCGGCCCCGAAGAGAAGCTGGCCATCCTGGGGTTGACCATCGAGCGGCTGACCGCCGCCGGCTACGTCTATATCGGCATGGATCACTTCGCCCTGCCCGACGATGAGCTGGCCCAGGCCCAGAAGAAGGGCCACCTCCACCGCAACTTCCAGGGCTACTCCACCCGGGCCGAGTGCGATCTGGTGGCGCTGGGCTCCACCGCCATTGGAAAGATCGGCAACACGTACAGCCAGAACCTCCGGGAGCCCGAGGCGTACCAGGAGCGCATCGCCACCGGCGAGTTGGCGGTCTTCCGGGGCGTTGAACTGGACGCCGACGACGTGCTGCGGCGGGAAGTGATCACCGACCTGATGTGCCACTCGGAGCTGCCCTTCCGGCGGTACGAGGAGCGGCATGGCATCGACTTCCAGAGCTATTTCGCCGACGACCTGGAACGCCTTCGGCCGTTGGTCGACGACGGATTGATCACCATTGACCAGGAGCGCATCCAGGTCTTGCCTCGGGGGCGGCTGCTGCTGCGTAACGTGGCGATGGCATTCGACCGCTACCTGCATCAAGGCACCACCCAGGGGCAGCGTTTCAGCCGCGTCCTCTGAGCCAGTGGGAAGCACCCCCCTTCAGAAACTGCGGTGTGCCGCCGACACAAGGGGTAGGACGAACCTGGCCATCGCGGAGACCGCCGGTCCATGAAGCGCATCGTTTCGGCGATCCTCACCACATTGATGCTCGCCGGCGGCACCCTTGCCGCGCCCACCATCGCCGCCCCCTTGCCCGAACCGGAGACCATCAACCCCGGGGATATCGACACCTACGCCACCCTGGGCATCATGCGCTTTCTCCCCGACCACAACACCATCGGTGATCTCTCTCCCGGCCTTCGAATCGGATTGCCCGGAGCCTTCGATATGGGGCTTACAGCGCCTTATCGCTACGACTTCGAACAACGTCAAGGCGCTTTGCGCCACCTTCAGGGCAGCCTCGGCTATGGAGTCACTACTTCCGTGGGGCTATACGGCGCTTTTCGTGGATACACCACGCTCCAGCCCACGGAGGAAGAGCAAGGCGTCGGAACGGGGCGTCACAACTTTGGGGTCCGTACCGATTGGGCCGCAGACCAATGGGTGGATGCCGGAACCCTCCATTTTGGTGTCGCATTGGAGCGAAAGGATGTCCTCCACACGGTCGACAAGAACGGGGACGAGACAGGCTTGTACCGATTGGCCACCCGAATGACCTGGGAGGGCGGGCTGGAAATGGATATGGATACCCGTGCCACCCCCTATCTTGGAATTCGTATCGCCCATGGAGTCGGATATAGCCGCCACGGCACCCAGGACAGCCTCGCTCTGCGGCCCGGCGTCCGTATCCCGCTCGGCAACCCCCATATGGAATTGCAGTTGATGGGACACCTGGCCTTGGTGAGGAATGACGCTGAGCCCGAGGTGGCCGTTTTTGCAAGTTTGATTTACCGCCATCGGCCCCCACCCCCGCCTGACTTCCACGCCCTGGCCCGGCAGGTTGGCCATACCCAACTCCAGGTGGACGACCTGGATCACCGGGTACGGGATATCGAGGTCCGTATTGCTGAAGATCCGGACCAGTATGCAAGGGAACCGGAGGGGGTCCACGTATTGAATCACTCCGGCATCCCCGACCTGGAGTCCAAGGTGGCGGAGATGCTGGAGGAGGCTGGATTCCCCATCGGCCATACCGCCGACGAACCGGAGGTACACCGCCGCCACCGGACGCTGGTGGAGTACGCGCCCGGCGAGGCCGATCTGGGGAGACGGATTGCCCGCAGCCTCCCCGGGTTCCAGATGGCGGAACCCAACGAGGATCTGCCGAGGGGCGTCAAGGCCCGTGTATTGGTGGGCTTCGACCTGGAGTGATGAAATAGCGCCCTGGGAACCGTTTACGGCTTTCCGTCGGCGGGCGCGATTGCTATGATAGCCGTCCTCCGGCTAGGTGGCAGAGTGGTTATGCAGCGGCCTGCAAAGCCGTGGACGTCGGTTCGATTCCGGCCCTAGCCTCCATCTCCCGCCTCCCGAGCTCCCATGATCCCCACCGCACCCCGCCCGGGTGGCGGAATTGGTAGACGCAGACGACTTAAAATCGTCAGGCCCTCGCGCCGTGCCGGTTCGAGTCCGGCCCCGGGCACCAACCTGTCAGCGCAACATCCGGCAACGGCTCAACGGTGGCGGCGGCGGCCCGTTGGGACGGTGGAGCGGACGGACGATGGCAATGTTCCCCTGGCGCTCCA
>SKYL01000032.1 GCA_007127935.1 Halorhodospira sp.
GGCCGGTAGGTGTCCCCGGTGGGACGCCTTTCCGGTCCATCGGTCGTGCCCATAGACATGGTCGTCAGGTAGGTACTCCCCCCTGACTTCTCCCGAAAAGGAGGGCTGGAGGTAACGAACATCCCCCACCATCTGATAGCCGCGGCGCGAATAGTGGGTGGGGCGGAGCGTGGAGTCATAGTTGGGTGCCAGATTCAGGTAAACCGGCAGGGTGATGTATGTGCCGTGGCTGGCGGAGTTGCCAAAGGAGGGCGCAAGCAGACCAGAGCGACGCCGGTCGTCGATGGGGAAGACCATATAAGGCGAGTAGAAGAACGGAATGCTGCCGACTTCCACGCGGCCGTGCCGAACCCTTGCCAAGCCCTCCTCCGTATCAAGATCGACTCTGCTGGCCCTTACCCACCAGAGCTCCCTGCCGGGGGGGCACGTGGAGTAGCGGGTGTTTTCCATCCGGGTACGATACCCTTCGCGATTCCTTATGCTTGCGGCTTCCCCATGTGCATAGTTCTCCCACATCCGGTAGCGGGCGTGCTCTGCCTTCATGGTGTCGGTGCGCAGATTCAACCTCGCCGAGGCACCCTCCATGCGCATACCGGCTTCGCTGTATTGAAATGGCGCGGGGATGATCGCCAGACCCGCGTCTTCGTGATAATCGGCGGCTTCGGTGCGCAACCACTGGTCGAGTCGTTCCATGAGCACATCACCGCGCAGTTGGTAGCGCGCCGCCACGGAATCGATGTAGATGACATCCGCTTCCAATAGCAACGGAGTCTCCGGCGCGGTTCGTAGACCGGTGTCGACGATGTCGGGCGGTGGGGCTAGGCGCGGGCCGCACAGCGCTTCCCGGCGGACTCGCCGCCAGTCGACGGCTTCTTCCGGGTCTGGGATCTCCGCTTCTCCGGCGCCGACGCTGGCGGGGTCGGCGGTTTCCGCAGGCTCAAGGGCGCCATCCCCGGTCTCGGCGAAGGCACGGCCAAAGACCAGGGTCAACAGGACAGCGACGGCGCCGAAGAGGGCTCTACGGTTCAAGGCCAGGGAAAGCTCCACGGGCGAGCGGGCTTACCTTGGCACAGCCGGTCAGTGAGTGCAAAAACTTCCTCTTGAATCCTGGGGCTGGATAGCGCCGAATGGAGGGATGATGATCGAGACTGAGATGGCCGCCCCGGCGGACCCTAGGCGGGATGCCTTGGAGCGGTGGTGTGTCGAAGCCCTGGGCGGCCAAGGTTTGAATCTCGCCGTGGCGTCCACCGACGCCAGCGCCCGGCGCTACTTCCGTGTCTGGGCGGGGGGTGTTTCGTACATCGCCATGGATGCCCCCGATCAATTCGAGGCGCTACGGGCCTTTATTCATGTGGCCGAGATGATGGAGCACGCAGGTCTCCATGTGCCCCGGCTTCACGCCCGGGATCTGGATCGAGGTTTCCTGCTCCTCTCCGATTTGGGGCGGGAGACGTACTTGGAGGCGTTCACCCGGGAGGGCTTTCCGGCGACGCCTGGGGAGAGGCCATCGCCACCGCTGGTTGGCCCCGCCCGCCGGTTCGATGCCGCCATCGAGCAACTGTTGCTTTGGCAGGCGGCGACTCGGGAGGGTGCGTTGCCCGAGTACAGCACCGATTTATTACAGGCGGAATTGGAGCTATTCCCCGCCTGGTATCTGGAGCGTCACCTGGGGGAGCGGCCCACGCCGGCGCAGCGGCGCCGGTTGGAGCGGGTCTTTGACTCGGTCGTGACCCGCGTGGGCGAGCAGCCCCGGGTCTTCGTCCACCGGGACTACATGCCCCGGAATCTGATGGTCAGTGACCCCGGCCCCGGGGTGATCGACTTTCAGGACGCCGTCATCGGGCCGGTGACCTACGACGCGGTTTCCCTCTTCCAGGACGCCTTCATCAGCTGGCCGGAGGGGTTTGTACACGACGGTTTGCGGCGCTACTGGGAGGGTGCGCGACGGGCCGGAGTGCCGGTGGACACCGATTTCGACCGCTTTCTCACCGAGTGCCGGTGGATGGGGGTACAGCGCCACCTGAAGGTGTTGGGGATCTTCGCCCGCTTGCGTTACCGCGACGGCAAGCCGGGCTATCTGCAAGATGCGCCGCGGTTCATCGCCTACCTGCGGGCCGCCATGGATGCCGATCCGGAGTTGGCCGAGACGTTGGCGCCGTTGTCGCCGTGGCTCCACGGCGGGGAGGTGTGAACGATGCACGCCATCGTACTGGCGGCGGGGCGGGGGGAGCGGATGCGCCCGCTCACCGACGAGACCCCAAAGCCGCTTCTGGAGGTGGGGGGCAAGCCCCTCATCGGCTGGCACCTGGAGCGCCTTGCCGCCGCCGGCATCCGTGACGTGGTGGTGAACGTCGCTTGGCTGGCCGGGCGGTTGGAGGCGGTTCTGGGCGACGGGTCGGCCTTCGGGGTGCGCATCGTCTACAGCCGGGAGCCGGAAGGTGCCCTGGATACCGGTGGTGGAATCTTCCAGGCATTGCCGTTGCTGGGGCCGACCCCGTTCTGGGTGGTCAATGGCGATGTCTGGACCGACTACGCGTTCGACACGCTGCCGAGGGAGCCCGAGGGGCTGGCCCACTTGGTGCTGGTGGACAATCCGCCCCACCACCCGGATGGAGACTTCGCCCTCGATGCGGGCCGGGTGCGGCCGCACGGGGCGCGGACATTGACCTACGCCGGGGTGGCGGCGATGCGGCCGGCCCTCTTCGACGGCGTGCGCCCCGGCCGCTTTCCGCTGGCCCCGCTGCTCAAACGGGCCGCCACCGCGGGCCGTCTCACCGGTGAGCGCCACCCGGGGGAGTGGGAAGACGTGGGGACCCCGGAACGCCTCCAGACGCTTCGCCAACGCCACGCCGCAAGAGGGACGCCGTAGCCCATGGGACAGGAGATTGAGCGATCCCGATTCAGCCGGGAGGACTTTGCCGAGTTCCACCGCCGTTTGAAATGCGAGACCGAACTGCTGGGGGAGTGGATGCGTACCGGCACCCTGGCGGATGAGCATCCGCGGATGGGGCTGGAATTGGAGGCGTGGCTGGTGGACGGGGCCGGGATGCCGGCGCCGCTCAATGCTGAAGTTCTGAGCCGCGTCTCCGACCCGCGGGTGGAGAATGAGTTGGCGCTCTACAATTTGGAGCTGAACACCGCGGCGCACCTCTTGTCGGGGCGTCCCTTCGCGGCGTTGGAGGCGGAACTGGAGTTGCGGCTGCACCGGGCCGATGCGGCGGCCCGGGAAGTGGGGGCGCGGATCGGGCTGGTGGGGATCCTGCCGTCCCTGCGCGAGGCGGACCTGACCGTGGCCAGCATGACTCCGTCTCCGCGCTACATGGCGTTGAACGAACAGGTTCTGGAGTTGCGCAACCGGCAGCCGCTGCTGCTGGAGATCGAGGGGGCGGAACGCCTTACCACCGAGCGCTCCGATGTCATGTTGGAGGCGGCCACCACGTCTCTGCAACTCCATATGCAGGTGCCGCCGGCGCGGGCCGCCGACTACTTCAATGCCGCCGTGGCCGTCTCGGCGGCGACGGTGGGGGTGGCGGCCAACGCCCCGTTCCTCTTCGGCCAGCGGCTGTGGGAGGAGACACGGATTCCGCTCTTCGAGCAGGCGGTGGCGGTGACGCCGTTGGAACCGGACCGTGCCGGTCCATTGGCCCGGGTCGGCTTTGGCAGCGGCTACGGGCGCGACACCCTCTACCACTTCTTCGTCGAGAACCGGCAACACCATCCGCTGCTGCTGCCGATGCTCTTCGACGCCCCGCCGGAAAAACTGGCCCATCTGCGGTTGCACAACGGCACCATCTGGCGCTGGAACCGGCCGTTGGTGGAGGTGGTGGACGGGCGGTGCCACCTGCGCATGGAGCACCGGGTCATGGCGGCCGGTCCGACGATGCGGGATGTGGTGGCCAACGCCGCCCTCTTCTACGGTGTGGTCTGTGACTTGGCCGGGGAGGGGGTGCCGATGGCCGAGCGGCTGCCGTTTCCGGTGGCGGAGCGGAACTTCTATCGGGCCGCCCGTTACGGATTGGCGGCGGAGGTGGAGTGGTTCGGGGGGCAACGCGGCCCGCTGGGGGCGTTGATCCGGGAGCGGTTGCTGCCCGCCGCCCGCCGTGGGCTGGCCGCCATGGGGGTGGCGGAAGGGGATGCCGCCCCTTACCTGGACGTGATCGCCCACCGGGCCGGCGTGGAGGGCGCGGGCGTCACCGGGGCCGCCTGGCAGAGTGCCTGGGTGGAGCGGCACGGCCGCGACCTGCCGGGGCTGACCCTGGCCTACCTGGAGCGGGCCGCCACGGGCGAGCCGGTGCACCGTTGGCCGTTGTGATGGAGCTTCCATGCTGAGAGTCGAAGAGCGCCTGCCCGACGGCTTCCTGTCGGCGCCGGCCACCGAGATGGAGGCCCTCCTCGGCGGGCCGACCCTCTTCTTTCTGGAAGGGGCCAGGGAGCCGCCGCTGTTCGTCTCCGTGCTCCTGCACGGCAACGAGACCACCGGCCTGGAGGCGGTGCAGCGGGTGTTGGCCGACTATCGCCGTCGGCCCCTGCCGCGCGCCCTGGCCCTTTTCGTCGGCAACGTGGCGGCGGCCCGGGCCGGGCGCCGGCGGTTGGCCGGGCAGCCCGACTACAACCGCATCTGGCCCGGCACCGCCCTTCCAGACTCCGAGGAGCGCCGCATGGCAGCCGAGGTGGTGGCCCGGATGCGCTCCCGGGGCTGTTTCGCCAGCGTCGACATCCACAACAACACCGGGATCAACCCCCACTACGGCTGTGTCAACCGCCTGGAGGGGCCGTACCTTCATTTGGCCTCGCTTTTTTCGCGCACCGTGGTCTACTTCACCCGCCCCCAGGGGGTGCAGTCTATGGCCTTCGCCCGCCTCGCCCCGGCGGTGACTGTGGAGTGTGGTCAGTCCGGCAGCCCCGGTGCCGCCGAGCACGCCGCAGAACTGGTGGACAGCGCCCTCCACTTGGCCCGGTTGCCCGAGCAGGTGCCGGGGGACGTTACCGTCTACCACACCGTGGGCGCGATCCGGATACCGGAGAAGTGCACCTTTGCCTTCGGCGATCCCGACGCCGATCTGCAGTTGGTGGACGATCTGGAGCGGCTCAACTTTCACGAGTTGCCCGTGGGGACCGTTTTCGCGCGTGTTCGGTCCGGTTCCGGGGCCTTTTTTACCGTGGAGGACAACGAGGGCCGCGAGGCGGCGGCGGAGTTCTTCGCCCGCGAGGATGACGAGATCCGCCTCCGCCGTCCGGCCATGCCGGCCATGCTGACGGTCAACCCGGAGGCGGTCTCCCAGGATGTCCTCGGCTACCTGATGGAGCGCTATCCGTTGTCCTGACCGGGTGCCCCGCCTCACCCCAGCAGCAGCCGGAGCGCAATAAGGGCTAGGAGGGCCGCGAACAGCCTTTTGAGCAGGCGGGCCGGTAACCGATGGGCCAGCCGGGCGCCATGGGGGGCGGTGAGGACGCTGGCCGCCGCCAAGCCGGCCACGGCGGGCCAATAGACGTAGCCGGTGGTCCAGGGGGGGAGTTCGGCGTGGTTCCACCCGGTGGCCATAAAGCCGGCGGCCCCCGCCACGGCGATGGGCAGGCCGCAGGCGGCCGAGGTGCCCACCGCCTGGCGCATGGCCATCCCACACCAGGAGAGGAACGGCACGGTCAGGGTTCCTCCTCCGATCCCCACCACGGCCGAAAGACCACCGATGATCCCACCGGCAGTGGTCATGCCCACGGTGCCGGGCAGGTGCCCTCCGGCCGGGAGAGAAGCATTCGAGGCCATCTTGACCGACATCGTGGCCAGGAAGAGGGCAAAGACGTTCTGCAGGGCCGCGGAGGAAAGGGCGCCCGCCCCCCACGCGCCCAACAGCGCGCCGGCCACGATCCCCGGTACGAGGCGGGCAAAGACCGGCCACTCCACCCCGCCCAGCCGATGGTGGGCACGGACCGACGACAGGGACGTGAGGACGATGATGGCGAGGGAACTGCCCACGGCCATGTGCATGGTCACCGTCTCCGGCAGACCCTGGGCGGTAAAGGCGAAGAGCATCACCGGCACCATGACGGCGCCGCCGCCGAGCCCGAACAGCCCGGCGATCAGCCCGGCGATGGCTCCCGCCCCCAGGTAGATCATCAACGTGGTGAGCATGGGCGTTCTCTCTGCTGCGGATGCCGGGGCGGCTCGCTATCGCCGCGCGGCCTCGTCGAGGGCGGCGCCCACGTGGGCTGCTAGTGAGTCCTCCAGCCGCTCCAACAGTGTGGTGACACCGAGGTCGCGCAGGCGGGTGGCCTCCAAGCCGGCGTAACCACAGGGGTTGATCCGGGTAAAGGGCTCCAGGTTGTTCTCCACGTTGAGGGCGAGACCGTGGTAACTGCAACCGCGCCGGACGCGTAGCCCCAGGGCCGCCACCTTTCTCCCCTCCACGTAGACGCCGGGGGCTTCGGGTCGGGCGAGGGCGGAGATGCCGTGATCGGCCAACAGCCGGATGACGCTCTCCTCCAACGCCGTCACCAAGCGTCGCACCCCGATTCCACGGCGGTGAAGATCCACCAGCACGTAGGCGACGATCTGCCCCGGGCCGTGCCAGGTCACCTGGCCGCCGCGGTCGCTCTGCACCACCGGTGTCTCTCCGGCGTCGAGGATATGTTCGGCCCGGCCGGCTTGGCCCATGGTGTAAACCGGTGGGTGTTGGAGCAGCCACAGCGCGTCGGGAGTGTCTTCAGTGCGGGCGTCGGTAAAACCGCGCATGGCTTGCCAGGTGGGAGTGTAGGGGCGCAGGCCCAGGCGGTGGATGGTGATTCCCGAAACGATCTCCGGAACGTCGTCCGGGAATGTGGCGGGGAAATCCGCCTCAGACACTCCGGCCCTCGGCGTAGCTGGCCTTGTATTCATCGAACCAGGCGCGCATGGCGCGATAGTACGGCCCGGGGTTGCCATCGCCCACCGGCCGGTCGTCGAGGCGCGTGACCGGAATCACCTCCTTGGTGGAACTGGTCAGCCAGATCTCGTTGGCGCCGGCGAGCTCTTCCTTTTCGACCCGGCGGCACGCCACCGGCCGGTTGCGGGCGGCGGCCAATTCCAGGACCAGGTCCCGGGTCACCCCGGAAAGCAGGCCCCCTTCCAGCTCCGGTGTGATCAGGACATCGTCGCGCACCAAAAACACGTTGCTGGCCGAGCCCTCGGTGACCCGCCCGTCGCGTACGAGCACCGCCTCCTGGGCCCCCTGATCAAGGGCCTCCTGGCGCAGGAGTACATTAGCCAACAGGGCCACCGACTTGATATCGCACCGCTGCCAACGGGTGTCTTCTTGCAGGGTGGCCGCCACGCCTTGTTTCCGCAGCGCCGAGGTGTCGGGTAGTGGCGAGGCCATCACGAAGACCGTGGGCTCCGCCGCCTCCGGGAAGGCGTGATCCCGGTGGGAAGGCGCCCCACGGCTGATCTGAAGGTAGATGGAGAGGTCGCCGCCCCCAGCAGCCTCGATCAACCTGGCGAGGACTGCGGCCCAGGCGGAGGCGTCCAACGGCGCTGGGATTTGGGTCGCCTCCAGCGAATGGGTGAGGCGCCTTAAATGGGCATCCAGCCGGAAGGGGGTGCCGCCGTAGACGGGAATCACCTCGTAGACCGCATCTCCGAAGAGAAAGCCGCGGTCCAGGGGCGAGATCCGGGCCGACTCCAGGGCCACGAACTCGCCGTTGAGGTAGCAAAGGGCCGGCTCCACGGACATGGCCGTCCCCCGTTACTGGAAGCGCAGCAGGACATCGTCGAAGAGTCGCCGCCATAGGCTGCCCTCATCGATATTGTCCAGCGCTACCAGCGGCGCCTCGTGGATGGTCTCGCCCTGGAGTTGGACACGCAGCCGGCCGAGTTCTTCTCCGGCCGAAACCGGCGCCACCACATGCCCGTTGACCGAGACCGAAGCGGAGACGGCGTCGTACTGCCGGCGCGGTATGGTGACGTAGAGGTCGTCGGTGACCCCCAGCGCCACGGTCTCGCGGTCGCCCTTGAAGGCCCGTGCCTCGGTCAATGTCTCCCCGGCCCGGTAGAGCCGGTGAGTCTCAAAGAAGCGGAAGCCGTAGTTCAGCAACTGATGGCTCTGCTGTGCCCGGTCTTGCTCGCTGGCGGTGCCGAGGACCACGGAAATCAACCGCATCCCATCCCGTTGGGCCGAGGTGGCAAGGTTGTAACCGGCGGACTGGGTATGCCCGGTCTTCACCCCGTCGACGCTCTCGTCGCGCCACAGCAGACGGTTCCGGTTGTGCTGCCGGATGCCGCCGTACTCGTAGGTGCGCACGGAGTACCAAGCGTAGTACTCCGGAAACTCCTCGATGATGGCCCGCGCCAGCCGCGCCGTATCCCAGGCGCTGGTGAGCATATCCGGGTCGGGCAGCCCGGTGGCATTGGCGTAATGGGTCTTGTGCATCTCCAGCAGGTTGGCGTACTGGTTCATGACTTGGGCGAAGGTCTCTTCGTCACCGGCGACATACTCGGCCAAAGCAATGGCCGCGTCGTTGCCGGACTGTACGATGAGGCCCATCAGCAGCTTCTCCACCGGCACCCGGGAGCCGACCTCGATGAACATCCGCGAACCGGGCGCGCGCCACGCCCGCTCACTGACCGGGACCTCGTCGTCGAGGTTGATGTGCCCCGCCTTCAGTTCATTGAAGACGACGTAGGCGGTCATCATCTTGACCAGGCTGGCCGGCTCCCACTGCTCGTCGGCGGCGCGGGAAGCGAGCACATAGCCGCTGTGCATGTCCACCAGGATGTAACTGGGCGCGCTGAGGCTCGGCGGTTCGGGCACCGGGATGGCCGCGGCCATCCCGGTGCCCCA
>SKYL01000139.1 GCA_007127935.1 Halorhodospira sp.
CCGAGTTGGACGCCGCCGAGGCGCGGGAGGCCGCGGAGCAAAGCCGGGTTCGCCTCGCTCGGGCCCAGATCGAGCAGCGCCGCGCGGCGTTGGCGGCGGCCCGGATTCGTCTCTCCTTTACCGAGGTGCGGGCGGACTGGGAGGGGGACGGCGAGCGGGTGGTGGGCGAGCGCCACGTGGACGCCGGCGCCACCGTGTCCGCCGGAGAGCCGTTGGTCTCGCTGCTGGAGATCGGCACCCTGCGGGCGGTCACCTTCGTTACCGAACGGGACTACGGGCGGTTGAGCCGGGGGCAGACGGCGGAGCTGCGCGTGGACGCCCACCCGGACCAAGTCTTCTCCGCCGAGATTATCCGCATGGCGCCCCGCTTCAGCCCCGGCAGCCGCCAGGCGCGGGTGGAACTGATGGTGCCGAATCCCGACGGGCTGCTCCGGCCGGGCATGTTCGCCCGCGTCCGGGTGGTGGTGGGCGGCGTCGCCGACGCGCCGGTGATCCCCCGCGACGCCCTGGTCCGCCGGGACGGCCGGGACGTGGTCTTCGTGGTGGAGCCCTCCGGCGAGGACGGCGCGCCGCCCCGGGTGCGGATGGTGCCGGTGGAGACCGGCATCCGCGGCTTCGGCGTGGTGGAGGTCCGCGCCCCCGTGCTCGACGGCCGGGTGGTCACCTTGGGTCAGCATCTGCTCCAGGATGGCAGCGCGGTACGGCCGGTGGATGAAGACGACGAGAGGGCCGCCGGGCTGTGAGGCTGGCCGCCTTCTGTGTCCGCCGTCCGGTGCTGACGGTGATGATCACCCTCATCGCCGTCACCTTCGGCCTCAACGCCATGGGCCGGTTGCCGGTGGACCTGCTGCCGGAGATCAACTACCCCACGGTACGGGTCTCGACCCAGTACCCGGGCGCCGGGCCGGAGGAGGTGGAGTCACAGATCACCCGCCTGGTGGAGAACGCCGTGGCCCCGGTCTCCGGGGTGGAAGGCATGACCTCCCTCTCCGGCGAGGGCGTCTCCGACGTGACCCTCTCCTTCGCCTGGGGCACCGACTTGCAGGCCGCCGCCAACGAGATCCGCGAGCGGCTCGACCGCATCGTCATCCAGAACCTTCCGCCCGACGCCAGCCGGCCCCGCCTCGACCTGGTCGATCTTTCCGACCGGCCGGTGAAGGTGGTGGGCGTCTCCGCGCCGCTGGACCCCATCGAACTGCGCCAATTGGTGGAGGACCGCATCCGGGACCGCTTGGAGCGGGTTTCGGGGGTCGGCGTGGTGGACGTCTGGGGCGGCCTGGAGCGGGAGGTGGAGGTGGCCGTGGACCGCGGCCGCATGCACTCCCTGGGGCTCTCCCTGGAGGAGATCCGCCAAGCCCTGCAAGACGCCGATTTCGAGGTGGCCGCCGGCACCCGGCGAGAGGGCCGGCTGGAGCCGGGGCTGCGGGTGCCGGGCCGGCTCACCGACCTGGACGAACTGGCCGAAGTGGTGGTGGGGCGCGGCGACGGGGCGGTGATCCGCCTCGGACAGGTGGCGGAGATCCGCGATACCCACGAGCTGGAGACCCGCCGTGTCCGGATCAACGGGGAGCCGAGCATCCGCCTCGCCATACGCGGGCGCTCCGACGCCAACACCGTGGCCACCGCCCGGGCCCTGCGCCAGGAGTTGGAACGGCTGCAGGCCGATATTCCGTGGGTCCACTTCGGCGTGGTCTTCGATTCGGCGCGGTATATCGAGCGCTCCATGGACAACCTGGGCCGGGCCATCTTCATCGGCGGCGGCTTCGCCCTGCTGGTGTTGCTGGGCTTCCTGCGCGATCTGCGGGCGGTGGCGGTGGCCGCCGTGGCCGTCCCGGTCTCTCTGATCACGACCTTCGCCCTGGTCTACCTGGCCGGTTTCACCATCAACCTGATGACCATGGGCGGCATGGCCCTGGGGGTCGGGCTCATGGTGGACAACGCCATCGTGGTGCTCGAGGCCGTCATGGCCCGCCGGGAGCGGGGCGACCCGCCGCGCGAGGCCGCCGTGGACGGGACCGCTGAGGTGGCCCCGGCGGTCACCGCCAGCACCCTGACCACGCTCGCCATCTTCCTGCCGCTGATCTTCCTGGAGGGGCTGGCTGGCGAACTCTTCTACCAACTGGCGTGGGTGGTCGGCTTCGCGCTGCTCTGCTCATTGGCGGTGGCGTTCACCGTGGTGCCGATGCTGGCGGCCCGGCTGCCCCACGGCGGCGGCCCCATCCGCCGCGCCGGACTGTTGGTGGCCTTGGACCGGGGCTACCGGCGGCTCCTGGCCGGTGCGTTGAACCATCGGGCCGAGGTCCTGGCGGTGGCCGTGGCTGGCGTGGCGCTGGCGGTGGTGCTCTACCCCCGGTTGGGGACGGAACTGCTGCCCGGCACCGATGAGGGCGATATCCGGGCGATTATCAGCTGGGAGCCGGGGGTCGCCCTGGAGTTCATGGACGAGCGGGTGCAGCGGCTGGAGCGGCTGGCCGCCGAGGCGGTGCCCGAATTGGAGTACTGGGTCTCCAGTTCCGGTTCCGGCGGCTTCCGGGCCGGCGGCACCACCGTCAGCCGCCTCGACCTGAGCCTGGTGCCGCTGGCGGAGCGTCGGCGCGACAGCGAGGAGATCGCCACGGAACTGCGCCGTCTCTTCGCCAATGTGCCGGGGGCCGAAGTGCGCGTCCGGGTACGCCAGCATACCCCCCTGCGGGGCGGTTTCGGCGCCGGTGGAGAGGCCTTGACCATCCTCGTCTCCGGCTTCGACCTGGCTGAACTTGATCGCCTGGGCCGCGCCATGGGCGGCATCGTTGAAGAGATCGAAGGGGTCACCGACATCCGCTACGGCCGCGAGGCGGCCCTGCCCGAGGAGCGCTTTCTTATCGACCGCGCCCGCGCCGCCGACCTCGACGTCCCGGTCAGCCGCATCGCCTCGACGCTGGAGACCTCCCTGGCGGGCGGCCGCGCGGGCCTCTATCGCGACGGCGGTGACGAGGTGACCATCCGGGTCCGCCTCGACGGTGCGCGGCACATGGACCGGGAGGGATTGCTCGATCTTACCGTGCCCAACCGCCAGGGCGAACTGGTGGCCTTGCGCAGCGTGGTCCGGGTGGACGAAGGGGCCGGCCCGATGCTCATCCAGCGCCAGGACCGCCGCCGGGTGATTACCGTCCAGGCCAATATCAGCGGGCGGGACCTGGGGTCGGTGGCGGCGGAGGCGCGGGAGCGACTGATGGACATCCCGCTGCCCCGGGGGTACGACTGGCGCATCAGCGGCCAGTACGAGGAGCAGACCGAGGCGTTGGCTCAACTCGCCTTCACCCTGATCATGGCGGTGGCCCTGGTCTACATGGTCATGGCCTCCCTTTACGAATCCCTGCGCGACCCGCTGGTGGTCATGTTCACCGTGCCCCTGGCGGGTATCGGCGTCGTGGGGCTGCTCTGGCTCACCGGCACCACGCTCAATGCCCAGTCGGTCATCGGCGCCATCCTCTTGGTGGGGATCGCCGTGAACAACGGTATCTTGCTGGTGGACCGGGCCAACCGCGCCCGCCAGAACGGCCTCGGCCCGCGCGCCGCCGCCCTGGCCGCCGGTCGCCGCCGCCTGCGGCCGATCTTGATGACCTCGCTGACCACCGCGTTGGCGTTGCTGCCGCTGGCCCTCGGCCTCGGCGAGGGGGCGGAGGCCCAGGCGCCGATGGCCCGGGCGGTGTTGGGGGGGCTGATGACGGCGACGTTGATCTCGTTGGTGGTGATTCCAGTGGCTTATACGCTCTTTCATCCGCGGCATGGGAGGGGGATGTGACCGCCAACGTGCCCTTAAGGCGCTTCGTGATGCTCCCCGTTTTGCTGCTGCTCTTTCCCGTGTCGGGACAGACGAGCGGTTCCGGGGATGTCCTGGATCTAAGCCTCGAAGACGCCGTCCTCTCCGCTCTGGAGCACAACCCCGCCCTCCAGGCCGAGCGTTTCGGCCCCGTGGCCGCCGGTGCCTTCGAGGCCATCGAGCGGGCCGACCTCGAGGCGGTCCACCTCTTTGCCGAGGGGCGCGCCCGGCGGGAGCGCTCGGACCGGATCGACGAGCGGCTGGGTGAGCGCTTCGACCTGGTGGAAGACCGCGCCAACCTCTCCGCCGGGCTGCGGCGCAGCACCCCGTGGGGCACCGATCTGGACTTCTCCGTGGGCCAGCGCTTCGTCGACACCGAGCGGGGCGAGACCGCCCTGTACAGCACCCGGGTGGGTGTCGGGCTGACCCAGCAACTCCTCCAGGGGCGCGGCTCCGAGGTCAACTTGGCCCGCGTCCGCCAAGCGGAACTGGACACCCTGCGCTCCGGCTACGAGCTGCGCGGCTTCACCGAGGCGCTGGTGGCCGACGTGGAGCGGGCGTACTGGGGGTACGTCCTCGCCCATCGGGAGATCGCCATCTTCGAGGAGTCGTTGCGCCTCACCGAGGAGGAGATCGAGCGCACCGGCCAGCGCATCCGCCTGGGCGATGTCGCGGAGACCGAGTTGGCGCCGCTGCGGGCGGAGCGCGCCCTGCGCCGCCAGGAGTTGATCGACGCCCGCAGCCGCCGCGACGTGGCCCGGCTGGAGTTGCTGCGGCTCGCCGCCGCGGAACCGGTCTTCGGGGATGCGCCGGAGGTGAACCCGGTGACCGCCCCGGAGCGGATGGTGGTGGCGCCCGATCCGGTGGAGGACCACGTGGCCCTGGCTCTGCAACGCCGCCCGGAGTTGAATGAGGCGCGGATGCAGTTGCAGCACAATCAGCTAGAGGTGACGCGCACCCGCAACGGCCTGCTCCCCCGGCTGGAGCTGTTCGTCAGCTTGGGGCGCAGCGGCTACTCCGACTCCTTCAGTGGTTCCGCCAGCGAGTTGGATGGCCCCAGTTACGACGCCGAACTGGGGGTGCGGCTGGAGCGCCCGCTGGGCAACCGCGCGCCCCGGGCCGAGCACACCCGGGCGCTGGCCCACCGGAACCAGGCCAGCGCCGGGCTCGACAACCTGGCGCGGCTGATTCGCCACGACGTGCGCACCGCTCACCTGGAGGTGCGCCGGGCCGCCGCCCAGATCGAGGCCAGCGCCGAGACGCGGGCCAGTCAGGAAGAACTGGTGCGGGTGGAACAGGAACGGTTCCGCGCCGGCCAGACCACCGCCTTCAACGTGGCCCAGGCGCAGCGGGACCTGCTGCGCAGCCGGATCGACGAGGAGGCCGCCCTGGTGGCGTACCGGCGTGCCTTGGTCGACCTCTACCGCCTGGACGGCACCCTCCTGGACCGCCGCGGCATCCTGGCGGACACGGAGGAGGGGATGCCGTACGGCCTCACCGATGAGGTGATCCCGGTCTACCGGGTGCGGTAGGTCTTCTCACCCGGTGTGTTTCACCGGGAGATCCTCCGCCCCATCCTCCCTATCCGAGTGGATGTGGAACCGGTTCTTACCCGTCTGCTTGGCTCGGTACATAGCGGCGTCGGCCTGCCGGAAAAGGGTCTCGGCAGTGCGGTCGCCGGCGGGGGCGTGGCCGATGCCGATGCTGACCCCGACGCGATGGGGGTGGCCGTCGATCTCGATGGGCGTGGACAGGGCTTGGATGATCTTGACCGCCACCGCGGATGCCTCTTCCACGCGCTCGGCCGTGGGCAGCAGGATCGCGAACTCGTCGCCCCCCACGCGGCCCAACTGGTCGGATCGGCGGACGCAGGCGCGGAGCCGCTTCGCCACCTCCTTGAGCGCCTGGTCGCCCACCGCGTGGCCGTGGCTGTCGTTGATCCCCTTGAAACCGTCGAGATCGAGATAGAGCAGCAGCACCATCCGCCGGGTTCGGGACGCCTCGTTCAGGGCCTCTTCCAGGCGGGAAAAGAGCGCGGTGCGGTTGGACAGGCCGGTCAACGGGTCGGTGGTCGCCTGATGCTCCAATTCCTGCTCCAAGGCCTTGCGTTCACTGATGTCGTGGGTCACCGCCACGAAGTGGGTGATCCGGCCGAACTCATCGAGGATAGGTGAGATGCTCTCCAAGACCCAGAAATAGTCGCCGTTCTTCTTCCGGTTGAGGAACTCCCCGTGCCATGCCTCCCCCGCCTTCAACGTCTCCCACATCTCCCGGTGGACCTCCTCCGGCGTGTGATCCGTGCCCAGGAAGCTGGGGTTGCGGCCCACCACTTCGTCCGTGGTGTAGCCGGAGATCTCGTAGAACTTCGGGTTGCAGTACTCGATGACGCCTTCGGCGTCGGTGATCATCACCGCGTTGGGGCTCTGCTCCACCGCCCGGGTCAACTTGCGGAGTTCCGCCTCCACCCGCTTGCGGTCGGTGATGTCCCGCTTGATGGCGACGAAGCGGGTGATTTCGCCGTTGCGCTCCCGCACCGGGGCGATGGTCATTTCCTCGTGGTAGAGGGTGCCGTCCTTGCGCCGGTTGACGATGTCCCCCTTCCAGGCCCGGCCGCCGAGGATGGTCGCCCAGAGGTCGCGGTAGAAGCCGTCATCGTAGAGCCCCGACTTGAGCAGGCTGGGCCGCCGGCCGATGGCCTCGGTGTAGTGGTAACCGGTGACCAAGCTAAAGGCCGGGTTGCAGTACTCGATATTCCCCTTGCGGTCGGTGATCACGATACTCTCGCCGGCCTGCTCGATGGCGGTGATCCGGCTGCGCAGCACATCGGCCACCGCGCGCTGCTCGGTGACGTCGCGCAGCGTCCCCACCGTCCCCCGCGGTTCGCCGTCCGCGTCCGGCAGGAGGTTGCAGCGGGCCTCCATCCACCGCGGCTCGGCATCGTGCCGGAGCATCCGGAACTGCATGGGGAGCGCCGGGCCGCGGTGCTCCCCCAGCAAGACCTCTTCATGGTAAGAGCGCAGATCGGCCCGGTGCTCCGGGTCGGCCCACTCCCACCACGGCTGGCCCAGGCACCGCTCCGTGGGAAAGCCGGTGACCTGCCGCCACGCCGGGTTGACGAAGGTCAGACGGCCCAGCACATCGGTGCGGAAGACGATCTCATCCAGCCGGCCGAGGATATCGCCCTCGGGGCAGTCGAGGCCGCAGGAACGCATCCCCTCCTCCAGCGCCCGCTCGCGGTCCCGCATGCGGGCGATCTCCTTCTCCAATTCAGCAATTCGTTGCTGCTGGTCGGTGGTCGGCTTCATAGTGCGATCCTGTCTTCACGGTTTGCCGGTGCCCTGCCGCGCTCGAAGGGGGGCTTGTGCGGAGAAGGGTTGAAAGGCGCCGTCCAAGGCGCATGACTCTTCCTAACCGGTATCGGCTTGCATGGAGGGGGAATAAGACACAGCACGGGACGTTAAGGAAATCCCCTACAGACCTTGCGCATATCCATTGCATTCCTAAGGTTAATTACTGAGTAACAGCGTAGGTGGCAAGGACAAAGCCAACAAGGGAGCCCCCCGCGTCACTTTGTCGCAGCGTTGGCGGCAGGCGGCCGAATCCCCCGCCCCCGCGGCCGCCGGGTAGCCTTAAACCCGACTCCCAGGATGGCGCCGCTAGGAGATCACGGTGGAGAACCAAAAGGCGGCAATGGTCGTCATGGCCAGCATCCCGGCCACGGCATGGATGCGGACCTGAATAAGGCGGGTATTCATGGGTCCGTTCCTTCGTGACGGGTTTGGTGAAGTTCGTGGATGCGGCTCAACACCTGAAGCGTGGTCTCCAACTCCTCGGCGGAGAATTCCCGGCTTGCCTGTTCCGCGTGCCGGTTCCATTGGTCGCCGACCTCGTTGAACAGCGCCTCTCCCCGGGCCGTCAGTTGATATAGCGGGGAGCGCTTGTGATACGGGTTGTGCCGTTTCTCGATCAGCCCCTCTTCCAGCAGGTTGTTGAGCTGCTTCTGCGCGCCCTGCCGCGTGACACCCATGTTCACGGCGATCTGAGGCGTGGTGAGCGGCCGGGGCGCCAAGGCGAGGGCGCCCAGCATCTGCCAGCGGGCGCTGGTCAAGCCGAAGGGGGCGGAGAAGCGGTCCCCCCAACCGATCATCTGCCCGTTGGTGCGGAAGATTTGGAGGATGACGGCCGTAAAGGGGTCGTGGGGCTGGAGGTCGCCATTGGGCATCGAGGGTATCCTGTAAACCGGTTGTCATATGGCTACGAGTTTACGAGATGACAACCAGGTGTCAATGGGGGTCGTGTAGATTCGGCCGTTTACCGCGTCGGCGGTCGATTGCAAACGTCATCACAGATTGGCACTGTTACGGAGTTCGCCTCGAAACCGTGCGGCATGAGGGGTTGGGGGCTTCACCAGAGGGATATGGGTATGAAGGGATCAGCGGTGATTGGACGACGCTGTATCGCATCCAAGGCAGATTGGGAGCATGCGCAGCTTTTGCGCTGGTGCAAGCGGATGGCCTTGCGGCGCGGATTGGTGCAGGAAGTGGTGTGTTTGGGCACGGCCGCGTTGTTGATGCGATGTGATAGGCAGACGACGACCGGGATAGGCTGCGCTGAAAAGACTGCATCTGCCTTTTTTGAAAAAAGCAGATTCAGTCTAATCGACTGTTATGTTCTTCAGTTCTGTGAGGATAAATGGCAACGGAAGATATTGATAGGCTAAATGCAGAGTGGATTTCCTTAAATGCGTTCAGAGGGTTAACCAAAATCGCCTCTGGAGGCGATATGGTGAAATCTACTTATGACAACGCATTGCAGCTCGGCGGAGAAGTTTATCCCGATCTGCTTGGAGATGAGGTCAGCTTGCTTAAAAGAGAGCGAGAAAGTGATACGACGAAAGAGTATAGGCAGAAGGCTGAGTTGTGCTCCATCAGAGATGAAAAGGAAATCCTACTAAGGGGTTCACAGAAAAAGCCTCACGCTGTATAATGGCTGGATGAA
>SKYL01000194.1 GCA_007127935.1 Halorhodospira sp.
CATGGCGGCCTCCACATCGTGGAAGCGATGCGGGTCTCGGTAGTGATAAAGACCTAGTTTGCCGGGATGTTTGCGGATGAACGCCCGCGCTTCCGCCCAGCGATTGGTGGCGTTCCACTCCAGCGACAGCGGGGCCACGGGGAGACTCGGATCCTGATAGATCGTCACCATGAAGCTTGGCTGATCGATCCGCTCGTTCCGAGCGGCATAGTTGGCGCGCAATCGCTCAAAAAAATCGGTGATGCGAGCATCGCTCCGGTCGAAGGCGACGACGCCGCTGTTGAACTCCCTGACCGCGCTATCGGACAGCGGCCGCCCCCACATTTCGCCTTTTTTGTTACACGGATTGGCGCGCGGGCACATGGCCATGGGGTATTGCTTGAGGACATTGAAAACCGGATCGAGATCCCGCCGGACTTCAATGTCGGCGTCAAGGAACAGTACGTGATCCCAAGGAACGTACTGCTCCACCGAAAGCTTCCACTTGAACGCGTCGTGATTGTCCGCCTCGACCACCTCGATGTGGTCAAAAAGCTCCGCGCCTTGGTAGAGGGCGCGCTTCAACGGCAGGTTGGTGAGCACGGCACGGCCGACGCCCGGGCTGTTCTCCATGGCCGTTCGCGCCGAATGCATGGCCATGCCGAGAAATTCATGTCCGAAGGCGATCCAGACGATTCCCCGACTTGGATCCGACATGATCCGACTCCCCATTTTCAATGCCAACCGTTTCGATGCCCGAGCGCGATCATTTGTAGGGTACAACACTGCGATGGAATCCTTGCAACAGCAGGCGCGCCCCTTGCGGCCATCGTCCATGACGCAAGGCGTCCAAAGCGGCCTTGAAGTAGAGGTTGGACTTGTTACGCATACCGAGGTGGATGGCGGCCGCCGCATGGCGCCCGGCCTCGGCTCGATCACCGCCCTGTTCCGCGATGCGGTGGAGAAACAGGTGGGCCTTGGCGTTGTCCGGCCCCATCGCCAGTGAGCGCTCCAGCGCCGAGCGCGCCTCCTCATGCTCGCCGAGGGCAAACAGGTTCTTGCCGAGCAGGTAGTGGGCGTCGGGATGATCCGGGCATTTCTCGACCCAGGTCCGGGCCACTTCAACCTCCCCCCGCGGGTCCTTGCCGCTGATCCGGGGCAGCGGCAGCGGATCGCGGCCCAGGAAGCGGCAGATGGTCTCGCCCGGTTCGGGGTCACGCACGCAGACGACGCAGAGCTTCTCCGGCTCGCCCAGCTCCTCGTGGAAGTAACGGTAGACCCGGTCGAGGTGCTCGAAGTACATCGTGTACAGCTCGGCGTCGGAGACATCGAGGATCGTATCGTGCCCCGGACCGATGTAAGGGGCGTACTGGATGCGCACGAAGGGCGAGAGCTTGCGGTCGCGCAGCATGGTGCGCACCCCGGCCACCCAGCCGTCGGGATCGCGGTATGCGAGGATGAAGCGGCTGTTGGGC
The DNA here is from genome assembly GCA_007127935.1 of Halorhodospira sp. Lineage (GTDB taxonomy): Bacteria > Pseudomonadota > Gammaproteobacteria > Nitrococcales > Halorhodospiraceae > SKYL01. The sequence continues at coordinate 1,455 of SKYL01000194.1, forward strand.
CAACGCTCGTTGAGCTGGCGGTAGAGGGTCGGGAAGGGGACATCGCTGACGGCATCGAACTGGTCGATCACCGGCGCCATGACGTCGACCACGCCCTCGGGGTCCTGCTCCAGCCCCTTGACGGCGTCATGCAGGTTGCGGCCGCCATGGAACTTCGGGTAGTGCACGGTGCGGTAGCCGAGCATGGAGAGCAACATGTCGGTGCTGCGGGTCACCACCCGGTGCAGGGAGACCACGAAGATCTTGCCACCCGGCCCCGGGGGGTTCGGCATCGTCTCCGTCACTGCGCCCCCTGCTGTCCAACCCCACTCCGCGCGGCGGCTCGCTTCAGCTTGTCGTGGACACCGCTGGTGGCCAGCGGCTTTGACTCGAGCCCGAACTGCCACGCATCGCTGGCCTTCTTATAGAGATACGCCCCTCCGGCCAGCAAGAACCACGGCCTCGAACCGAGCAGGTCGTCGAACTCTCCGGCAAAGAGGCTTTCCATGAGGATCGTCGACCCCTTATTCATCTGAGTTACGGCCAGCCAGAGGATATCCGTCAGCCATGGCAGGACCGCGATCCGCTCGAAATCGATGATCCGGAGTTGCCCCGTCCGTTCGTCCACCAGAAGGTTGCTGCCGGACAGATCGGCCTGGACCGGCACCCGGGGGATCGACTCGATCGCCGCGATCATGGCGCCGGCCGCCTCACCGAAATAGTGGGTGCCCGCCCGTTGAACCAGCCTTTGAAACTCCGTGTTCGTAGTGAAGTCGTGATCGTGGATGAACGTCTGATGGCTTGCGGCCACCTGTTGAATGTACTCCGCAAAGGACTCCACCAAGCGCCGGAACCCCTCCAGTTTGCATACATCGTCGAGGGCATTGAAGTCCGATCCGTCGACGAAGGGCTCGCGCATGGTTCGGCCATCGCCGCTGAAGGTGACGCCTTCCATGGGCAGATGGCGTTGCATCAGTTGGACCGCGGTGACCTGAAATTCCGGGAACCGTTCGCCGTAAGGCGTTTTCCACACCCATTCTCGCTGCCGGTCCAGGACGACCGCATACTGCTCCCCAAGCCGGACCTCGCAGCCACGCGCCTCCCCGCACCCGATCGCCCGATGCCAGCGCAAGCGCTGTGGGTGGTTCAGCAGACGGATCACGTTGCGCACGACCACACCCGCCCCGCCCGGCTCGCCTCGGATGCCCCGGCGCTGCAGGCGGCGGGTCAGCCACGTATCACGATCGACCCTGTACAGGCCGTAGCCATGACGGAACCATAGGCCCGGCTCAAGCAGGTGGCCGCACTCCCTGAAAAGTCGATCCGGGTTAACGCCCACCCGATTTTTGGTCATACCGAGTCCCCAATCTGAAAACGCGATCAAGCCCTACAGGATGTCGTGGGCGAACTTCTCCACCGCCCGGCTCAGCTTCTCCCGCCGCCGCTCGGCCGGTCCATCGGCGAACTGCGGCCGGAAGGCGTGGGCCACGGCCACCGCCAGCAGATACGCCGCCCGCAGTTCCGGCCGGAAGCTCTGCCCGGCGGCTTGCCAGACCGCCGCCAGATCGTCGTCGAAGGCGCCGGCCAGGTAGTCGCGGCGCAAGGTCCGGTTGACCGCCTCGGAGCCACGGGGGATGGACAGTGCGTCGAAGAAGAACGGCTGCGCCTCCACCCGCTCGACGTCGATGACCGCCAGTTCGCCGCGGTCGGTGACCATCAGGTTGCCGTTGTGGGCGTCACCGTGGCTGCGCAGCAGCGGCGCGCTGTCGAGCACCTCGGCTAGTTCGTCGCGCCGGCGCGCCAGCACGGTGCCGACGCTGCCGGACCCTGTCCAGCCATCGAGTTCGGCGAGCCACGGCGATGGGTCGAGCCGACCCTCGCAGCGCCGGGCATTCTCGGCGCAACAACGCAGGAACGCCCGGTAAGTCGGCGCCCACTGCTCCGGCTCGGCATCACACAGGATCCGGCCGACGACGAACCCCTCGCGCACCCCGTACCAGCCCGGCAGACCGGTGGCCACCGGTTCCGCCGCCGGACAGGGGAAGACGGGGCGCAGCCAGCGGCTGTTGGCCACCAGCCGCTCCACCTTGGCCGGATCGCGGTAGAGCCGGGTGACGTGGCCGCGATCCGCCGCCAGCAGGATCAGGCAGTCGCTGCGCCGGATCAGGGTATCGTGCACCGCCATACCTCCCGCACTGGAGGCCACGTGCACGCGCCGGGGGTCGGGCAGCCAACCGGCCACGCCCCCACGGCCCTCGAAACGCCGGGCCGTGTCGCCATCGAGGCGGTAGTCGCCGGAGACCAGCAGCGGCGCAGCCTCGACCGCCGCCCGGCGCAGGCGCCACCACGCCTTCATGGCGCCTCCCCCGGCACGGCGGCATAGCCGAACCGCGCCAGCTCGTCTGCCCGGGCGGCGGCGAAGGCGCGCAGCGCGTCGTCGTGCCGCCAGGCGTGGGCACGATCGGCGCGGAAGGTGGCGACGGTGGACTCCAGGGCACGAGGGTCGGGCCGGAGGCCGCAAAACGTGAGCGCCCGCTCCAACTCCCGGCGGGGCCGGCTCAGCAGATCCTCATAGCGCACGGTCAACGCCCGATCTTCCAGGGCGGCGGTGTGCTCACCGGCCCGCGCCAGGTACTGCAGCCAGAGGCCGAAGCCCCCCTCCAAAGTGCGGCAACGGGCCTGTGGGCCGAATCCGCGCCGCTTGGGGGCGAAGGGACTGAAGCGGTAGGCGGCGCGGCGGCGGCGGTAGCGGGCGATGTTGCCCTCCAAGGCGTGCCGGCGCCGACTGCGCAGGCTCTCGGCCACGTCGACCCCGTGGCGGACGATATGGAGCACTCGCGCGTCGGGGAACAGCTCCAGCCACAGCGGCAGGGTGTAGGTGTTGCGCGGGTCTTTCCAGCCCCACGGGGCGGTCTGCCCCGGCAGCCCGCCGCCACGCAGCCCCCGGCGCAGGCCGAGAAAGCGCAGGCTGGCCGGGCCGCGGATGATGCCGCCGATGTAGTCGAGCAGCCACGGCCGCAGCGCCTCGTCGGCCAGCAGCTCGTCCATGGATTCCGGCCGGTCCCAGGTGGCCGAGGCCTGCCGGAAGATCCAGGCGTTGACGGCGTTGGTGAAGGCGGCCTCTTCGTTGCGGCTCGCCCCCCGGCCCATGAAGAAGCCGTTCTGCTGCAGCACGCGGGTCAGCAGACTGGTGCCGGAGCGGTGCATGCCGATGATGATCACCGGCGGCCGGGCCGCGCTCACCCCCGTCCCTCCCCCGGCACGCCCAGGCCGAAATGGTCGAGATAGGCGCGGGCCGCGGTCTCGGCCATGAACGGCCGCACCGCCTCATCCCGATCGAACCGCGGCCCCTCGCCGCGCAGAGTGGTGAGGAGTCCTTGGGCCAAGGCATCGGGGTCCTGCATCGGCACCAGGATGCCGTAGCGGCCATCGGCGAGGATCTCCCGGGGGCCGCTGGGACAATCCGTGGACACCACCGGCGTACCGAGGCCGAGGGCCTCCATGAGCACGTTGACCAGCCCCTCCCAGCGCGACGACAAGGCGAAGACGTCGGCTCGCGCCATCCACGGATACGGGTTGGCCTGAAATCCGGCGAAATCGACGTGCTCGCGAATGCCGAGATCATCGGCCAACGCCTCCAGCTCCGGCAGATCGCGCCCCTTGCCGACGATCACCAGCCGCGCTGGCCGCTCTTCCAGCACCCGTGCGAAGGCGCGCAGCAAGGTGTCGTAGTCCTTCTGCGGCACCAGCCGGCCGACGGTGACAATCACCGGGCGGTCACGGTCATCGCCGAACCAGGGATGATCCAACGGCTCCCGGGCCCGCTCCAGCGCCTGGCGGGCCACCGAACCGCTGTAGATTCGGGTGACGTCGACCCCCTTGAGGCCGACGGTGTTGAGCAGATCGTCACGCACCCCGTCGGAAACGGCGATGACGCCGTCGGCGTGCGGGTAGACACCGCGGATCTGACGAAATTTCTGCGCCCGGCGACGCGGCTCTTGGGCCAGCTTCTCCGATTCGCCGAAGGTGTTGGGCACGCTGAGGTAGCGCCGGCTGGTCACCCCCGGCAGCCGCCAGGTGCCGGCCAGCACCAGGTTGCTGATGTGGTTCACCGACAGCACCACCCGCGGTCGGCGTCGGCGCATGTAGCGCCACAGGGCGATGCTGCTGGCCCACTTGCCGTCGCTGCCCAAGTGGACAAAGCCCACGGCCCCGGGGAGTTCTTCGGGGTAGAAGCGGACGCCGTTGCGGAAGGTGACCAGTTCCACCGACAACCCCCACTCCACCCAGAGGTGGATCTGGTTGAGCAGTCGCCGATAGGTACCGCCCCACTCGCGGAAGACGCCGACGATGGCGATGTCCACGGACGGCTCCGCCAACCGGTCGGCGACGGCCCGATTCACTTCGCCCCCTCCCGGAAGTAGCGGGCGTAGAAGGGATCCAGCCGATCCCCGATGATCCGCTCGACATGCGCCAGCGCTTCACCATCCAGATACTCGCGATACCCCCCCACCTCACCCTTACGGGTCTTGTAACTGTCGGGGTCGTTTTTGTCGCGGGCGGCCAAGGTGCTGGTGCCCATGGCGTTCCTCGCCTCCAATTGCCGCATGTTGTCGAAACGGCCGAACTCCACTGCCGCATCGATCACCGCATCGCCGACACCGGTGACGCCGATGAACTCCAACACCCGGCGCAGCTCACCGGCGGTATCGGCGTGGAGATCCTCGTAGGTCAGCAGCAAAAAATCCGCCGGCACGTGACGGTTGCGCGCCCAGAGGTTGTAGAACTCGACGATGGTCTCGATACCGCCCCGGCGCTCATGGACATACTCCGCCAGGGTGCCCTCGTAGTTGGCATTGCGCTTGGTCTTCTGAAAGTAAGAGGAGACCAGTACATCGCGCGGGTCGCGGGCCATGAAGACCACCTTCTTGCCGGCGTACTCCGACTTATCGGTCTCCAGCTCCTCCGGGTACTTGAACTCCGGGCCGCCGTCGTGGTGTTGGAGGATGTACGGGATGCTCCGCCACGGCTTGCTGTAACCGCGCAGGCGCAGGGGCTTACGCAGGCGGATACCGTGGTGAAGCTCCAGCGCCTTGCTCAGCAGCACCACCAGCCAGGTACGGCCGCACTTGGGATAGGAGACGATATGGACATCGGCGCGCAGGCGCCGCCAGCGGCGGCGGATGAACTGGATCAGGCGGCGGTAGGGACCGCGGTTACGGGTGATGGCGGCCACGTCACGCCTCCTCGAAGGTGTAGCCGAAGGCCGCAATTTCACGCCGGCAGAGGCGCTCGACGAGGGCGCGGTCGGCGGCGGAGAGCACTTCACTGTAGTGGCGCTTCTCCCGGCGCAGGCCGCCCTTGGCGCGTTGCGCCGGCAGGCTGATGTCGCCGTCGATGCCGAGTTCGGTCCGCAGGGATTCCAGTTCGTCGGCCAGGTTCTCGTAGCGAAGCACCCGGTCGACGGCGATGGTGTCGCCGATGGCGTAGTGGCCCCAGTTGCTGATCCAGTGCGGCTTGTGGCGCTCCAGCCAAGCCAGGTACTCGCTCAGGCTCGGGAAGTTCTCGCGGCCCTTCTCCTCCCAGCGGTGCTTCTGCCACCAGTAGCGCGACAGGGCGCGGTCCCAAGGGTTGCGCTCGACACTGAAGCGGTAGTAGCCGGACCAAACCGCATCGCCCACGTAGCGGCGGATCTCCGCGGCGGTGCTGTGCTCGCCGTATTCGGCGCGCCGGCCCTTGAGCAGCAGCCGCTTCCACTCCTTGAAGCCGCGGTGTTCACGGACCCGCTTGCGGTGGTTGATGGGGCCGATCCCGCCCTCTTCACGGCGCAGCACTTCCTCGCCGCGCTCGGCGCTCAGGGGGGTAATCACATCCTCGGAACCACAAACGCGGGAGAGGCCGATCTCCAGACTGGAGCCCGCGGTCTTACGCGTCTTGATGAAGATGAAACGGTTGAGATGGCTGATGATCACCGATACGCCGGGCTCTTCGGGAAGTCTCCTTGTGGGCCGCTATTAGACCATATCCGCGCCGCCTCGGACGAATCAAGCCACCCCGGGCGCCAACCCCAGTGCCCGGAGATAGCTCCGCGCCGACGCGGCGGCGGTAAACGGCCGGACGGCATCCTGGAACCCGCCGGGGTCCGGCGGGGCGTCGAGCAGCCGCTCGAGGGCGGCGGCCAGGGCCTCGTCATCCCCCACGGGGACGAGGGGACCGTGGCGGCCTTGACCGAGAATCGCCGCCGGACCGGTGGGGCAGTCGCAGGCGACGGCGGGCGCACCGCAGGCCAGGGCTTCCACCAGCACGGCGCCGGAGCCCTCGCGGCGGGAGGTCAGCGCGAAGACATCGGCACGGGCCATGTAGCGATACGGATTGGGCTCGAAGCCCGGCAGCTTGAGGTGCTCCGCCACCCCCAACTCGGCGGCCAGGGCGGTGAGCCGGGCACGCTCGTCCCCCTCCCCCAGGATGACCAGGCGGACCGGCCGCCGGGTACGCAGCCGGGCAAAGGCGCGCACCAGGGTGGCGAAGTCTTTGCGCGGCTCCAACGAGCCGGCGCCGAGGATCACCGGAACCGCGGCGCGCTCGGACTCACCGAACCACGGGTCGTCCAGTGGAGCGGCGGCTTGCTCGGCCAGGGCCGGGGTCACGATGGGGTTGGGGATGACGTGAAGCCGCTCCGGGCGGACCCCCGCGAGGCGTACCAGATCGTCACCGACCCCCGGGGAGGGGGCGATGACCGCATCGGCGCGAGGGTACCAGTACCCCATGGAGCGAAAGAGCCGCCGCGCCCGGCGCGGACCCAGGCTCTCCGCCTGGCCGCTCAGGGTCATGCCCATGCGGATGGCCACATGCGGCGGCCGGCCGGTGAGGGCACGGGCCAGCAATACCGCCCGGTTGAGGCGATGGCTGGCGGTGAGCAGGGCCGCCGGCCGCTCCCTTAGGAGATACCAGAGCAAGGCGGGGAGGACGGTGTTGCGGTGGGCGGCGCGCAACGGCACCGGGCGCACGTTCTCCGGCACGCTGTCCAGGTACGGCCCATGGCCGCGCACGGTAAGCAGGTCGAAACGGTACGGCGTGGCGGCGAACTCAGCGAGGAGGTTGGACACCACCCGGTCGACCCCGCTATGGCCGGAGGTTGCGAAGAGCAGGGCGATACGGCGGACTTCCTGGTGGTTGCGCATGGAGAGGGCCTTGACGGGTAGCGAAACCGTGGCCGGGAAGTCTCCAACAATTTGCCGGTAAGGTACACTGCGCGCGATGAACCCGACCCCGG
>SKYL01000074.1 GCA_007127935.1 Halorhodospira sp.
AAAGAGGGTTACAGCGGCGAAACAGGCAGTAAAAGTGCTTTTCATAGTGCGTTCAACGCGGTTTTCGCGGTCTGCTTACAAGGCGGTTGTGGTACAACATGGTGCCGGGGAAAAGGTCACGGCGCCACAAGGAATGTGTCGATTCCTTCGGCTTCCAGCGCTTCCCCGAGGCGGTCGGCGTCGGCAACGCTCTCCAGCGGGCCCAGGCGGACCCGGTAGAGGGGGCGTCCGTCCCGCTCCAAGTCGTCGATGGTAACCGGTGCGCCCAGGGACTCACGAAGATGGGACCGTAGCCGTTCAGCGTTGTCGCGGCCGGAAAAGGCGCCCACCTGGAGGTAAAGGTTCACCGGGCTGATGTCCGCCGAGGCGGAGATGATCGGGTCGGCCGTACCGATCTCCACCGGTGTTTCCTCGTGCCCACCGTGGGGCTCCCGGGTGGGGGCGGCAGCGGTGGCCGCGGGCGCCGCCGCCGGCTCGGTCGGCTCCTCGCCGGCCGGGACCACTGAGGACGCGGGGGGCAGCAGAGTCGCCGGGTCGTTCGTGCGGCCGGGACGAGCGGCCATGCGCGGCGGGTCGTCCGGGGTCACCACGCGGATATGGACCGGAGCGGTACCCCGTTCATGCATGTCCAAACGAACCGCGGCGGCATATGAGAGATCGATGATCCGCTGGTCGGTATCGATGAACGGACCTCGATCATTGACCTTGACCACCACGCGGCGGTTGTTCTCCAGGTTGGTCACCTCCACCCAGGTCGGCAGTGGCAGGCTGCGGTGGGCGGCGGTCATCGCGTACATGTCGTACGGTTCTCCGCTCGAAGTGCGGCGCCCGTGGAACTTCTTGCCGTACCAGGAGGCTCGGCCTCGTTGCTCGAATCCCCCCGGCACCGAGTCCATAACGTAGTACGTTACGCCGAACACCTCGTAGCTGGGTGGATTGCCGTAGCGGCTGCGGGGGGCGTGCTCGGGTACGGCGTCGGGCAGGCTGGCCAGGGCCGCCGGCGGGCGTGCGGGGCCGCTATCGCCGATCACACGGGAAGGGGGGGGGGTTCCCGGGCTGCCGGCGCAGGCGGCCAAGCCGAGGGCCGCCAAAAAGCACAAGCCGGCGATGGCCGGATGGGGACGGGTCATTGCCGCCGCGCCTCCATGATCTCTCCCGCCAACTGGTGGACCGCCATGGCGTAGAGGGCGCTGTGGTTGTAACGGGTTACGGCGTAGAAATTCCGATGGGTGATCCAATGCTCCACTCCCTCTTCCCCTTCCAGTGCAATGAGTGCCAGCCGGGTTTCGGGGGCGATCCCCGGCGGTACGGCGACCCCGGCTTCACGTAGGGACGCCGCGGTATGGGTGACGCGTACGGGCCGGTTCAGCGGAGCGGCGAGTTCCCGCCAACCGGCTCCGGTCACGGTGACCCGGGCGGCCAACGGTTCTCCCCGGCGCCAACCGTGGACGGCTAGGTAGTTGGCCACGCTGGCCAGCGCGTCCCCGGGGTCGTTGAACAGGTCCCGCCGGCCGTTCCCGCTATGGTCCACCGCATAGGCGCGGTAGCTAGAGGCGATGAACTGCGGCTTGCCCATGGCGCCGGCGTAGGAGCCGGTGGGCTCGGTAGGGTCGAAACCTTCCTCGCGGGCCAACAGCAGGTACGCCTCCAGTTCACTGCGGAAGAAACCGGCCCGCCGGGGAAAGTCGAAGGCCAGCGTAGCCAGGGCATCGATGACCCGGTGCTGGCCGCGGTGCATCCCGTACCGGCTCTCCACGCCGAGAATGGCGACGATGATCTCCGGGTCGACGCCGTAGCGGTCGGCTACCTCTCCCAGGAGCGCCTCATTCCGGGACCAGAACTCGACGCCCTGCTCGACCCGCTCCGGGGTGAGAAAGATCGGTCGGTACCGTTGCCAAGTCAGGCGCTCGGCCGGCCGGGTGGCGCGCTCGATCACCTCCGGGACATGCCGGGCGTCGGCAAGGATCGCGCGCACCTCCTCTTCCGGAATCTCGTGCCGGATGGAGATCTCCGCCGCGAAGGCGCGGACCTCCGGCCGCTCGATCATCGAGGCGTGGACCGATGTGACGGTCCCCAAAACGGTCCCCAATGCCGCGGTCAGGGTGAGGCGGTACACAAGGTTGGGCAGTGCGTTCATTGGGTTACGATGACCATGTGCGGCGGTGCGTATGGATGGCCATGAGAATACCGAATGCCGCCATGATGGTCACTAAGGACGACCCGCCGAAGCTGATCAGCGGCAGCGGTAGGCCCACCACCGGCAGCAGTCCGGAAACCATGCCGGCGTTGACCAGGGCGTAGACGAAGAAGGTCAAGGAGAGGCTTCCGGCCAACAGGCGGCAGAAATTGTCTTGTGCATTTGCTGCGATGTAGAGTCCGCGCCCGACGACGAAGAGGTAGACGGCCATCAACTGGGCTACGCCCACCAGGCCGAACTCTTCGGCCACAACCGCGAGGACGAAATCGGTGTGGCGTTCGGGGATGAACTCCAGGTGGGCCTGGGTGCCGTTGAGCCACCCTTTGCCGAAAAGCCCCCCGGAACCGATGGCGATCTTCGACTGAATAATGTGGTACCCCGCCCCTAGCGGATCACTCTCCGGGTTCAGGAAGGTCAGGACCCGCGTCTTCTGGTACGAGTGCATGACGAAGAACCACAGCAGTGGGGCGGCGGCGAAGGCGGCGCCGATGCCGCTTACGATCCAGCGCCAGCGCAGTCCGGAGAGGTAGACGACAAAGATCCCGGAGGCGGCTACCAGGAGGGCGGTGCCGAGATCGGGCTGTAAGGCAATCAGGGCGGTGGGGATCAGGATCACCCCCAGCGCAATGACAATCCGTGTCCAACGGGGCGGCAGCTCACTGTCGGCAAAGAGCCATGCCACCATCACCGGCAAGGCGATCTTCATCAACTCCGCCGGTTGGAAGCGGACCACCCCCAAATCGATCCAGCGTTGCGCGCCCTGCCCGATCACGCCTCTGGCCATCACCACCACCAACAGGATCATGCCGCCGGCAAAGATCCAGGGGGCCATGCGGCGCAAGGTGGCGGGCGGCAGCTGCGCCAGGGCGAAGAGGGCGACGAAGGCGACGGAGAGGCGAACCGCCTGTTTCTGGACCTGGGCAATGTCTTCACCAAAGGCGCTGTAGAGGACCGCCATACCGAAGATGGAGAGCGCCAGCAGCGCGGTCAACAGGGTCCCGTCCAGGTGGAGGCGGTCCTGGAGAAAGGAGAGCCGGTGGAGTTCCGTCCCCCGGTACTCGGCGGCCCCGAGGCTCACGGCAGCACCCCTATTGGTGTTTCGATGATCTCTTCCGCCCGGCGGGTATCGATGCGTCCCGCCTCCAGGGTCATCAGGTAGCTGGTGTCGTCCCGTAGCCAGGCGTCGGTAATGGCGCGGGCCACCGGAGCCGCCGCGGCGCCGCCGCTGCCCCCGTGCTCGATGACTACCGCCACGGCGATCTCCGGTGCATCGGCCGGGGCGAAGGCAATGAAAATGGCATGGTCGCGCAGGTGTTCGGGGCGCTCATCGTGTTCGTAATCCCGCTCTTCCCCCAGGGTGGTCAATTGGGCGGTGCCGGTCTTGCCCACTAGATCGTATCGCAGGCCGTGGGAGATGATGCGGGCGGTCCCGCGGGGGTGGCGCACCGAGTCGCGCATCGCCTTGATCGTCGACTCCCAATGCTCCGGATCCTCCAGTTCGATACGTGGGTGGGGGCTGGTGTTCCCCAGGAATCGTTCCTCGCCGGTACTTCCGTCCTGCACCGCTCGTACCAGTTGAGGTTGTACTCGTTCGCCCCGAGTGGCGAAAACGGAAGTGGCGGTCACCAGTTGTAGCGGAGTGGTAACGAAGTAGCCCAGCCCGATGGCGGTGATGACAGTCTCGCCGTGGAACCATCCCTCGCCCAGGTTGGTTCGCTTCCACTTGCGGGAAGGGAGGACGCCGGCGCGCTCGCCGACCAGGTCGATGCCGGTGGTCTCACCGAAACCGAACGGCCGAAGGAACTCTCCCATGGCGTCAATGCCTAGCTCGAAGCCAATCTCGTAGAAGTAGACATTGCTGGATTGTGCCACCGCGGCGGCGAGATCCACGTTGCCGTGGCCGCCGGGCCGCCAGCACCGGTAAGGGCGCTCGATGCCGTCGAGGAAGTACTCACCGGTGCAACGGATGGTCTCGTCGGCGGTGATGATGCCCCGGTCGAGGGCGGCCAGGCCGATAAACGGCTTAATGGTGGAGGCCGGTGGATAGCGCCCCCGCACCGCGCGGTTGAACAGCGGTTGCCAGGCACCCCGCTCCAGTTCCTGAAACTGGGCGCGGCTCATGCCGTCGACGAAGATGTTGGGGTCGTAGTTGGGGGTGCTGGCCATGGCCAGGATTTCACCGTTGCGGGGGTCCATGGCGATGGCCGCCCCCCGGCGGTCGCCCAGGGCGCGTTCCGCCACCTCTTGCAGGCGGCTGTCGATGGTCAGAACCAGGTCGTCTCCCGGCCTTGGTGGTTGCCGCTCCAGGGTTCGGATCACGCGGCCCAGGGCATTGGTCTCCACGCGCTCATAGCCGACGTCGCCGTGGAGAATATCCTCGTAGGCCAGTTCGACCCCCCCCTTGCCGATATGGCTGGTGCCGCGGTAACGGGAGGTCTCGATGCGCCGCAACTCGTTGGGGCTGATCCGTCCCACGTAACCGACCGCATGGGAGGCGTGTTCGTGCAGCGGATAATGGCGGACCAACTGCGCCCGCACTTCCATGCCGGGGAAACGGTGTCGGTGGGCCGCCAGCCGCGCCACCTCTTCTTCATCAAGGCGGGTGCGGAGCGGGATCTCCTCGAAGTGCCGCTTACGCCGGAGCAGATCCTCGAACCGCTCCCGCTTGGCATCCGGGAGGTCGATGATCTTGGCGATCTCCGTGAGGGCGGATGTGATGTCGGGCACCCGTTCCGGGGTGACCACCAAGCGGTGGGAGGGTCGGTTCTCGGCCAGTACGATGCCGTTGCGGTCGTAGATGATGCCCCGAGTGGGCGGTACCGGAACCACCTTGACGCGATTCTCCTGGGATAGGGTCACGTAGTGGTGGTGGTCCACGACCTGTAATCGGACCAACTGGGTCATCAGAACCACCACCGAGATCACACAGAGTGCCGCGGCGATGAAGATCCGCCTGGTTACCAGCCGGGCATCGTGCCGGCGGTCTCTGATCGGGGTCGGTTCCTTCAGTGGCATTGATCTACTGAACGTTGAAGCGGCGCCTCACCGAGCGCATGGTGTGAAAGATCATCGGCCAAAGCGCCGCCCCGATCACCAGGGCCACTGCGGCCTCCCACCCCGGGGCGGGGCGGCCGATGAGTCCGTTGACCCAAAGCACGACCATTTGACTGATCATCAAAAGGCCGAGGACCACCAGGGATTGTTGCCAGACCGGCACCGGGCGGATCTGCTTGTGAAAGCGCAACACCAAGTAGCAGATGAGCGCGAAGGCCAAGGCGTGCTGTCCCAACAGGGTTCCCAGCAATGCGTCCTGGAAGAAGCCGGCCACCCAGGCGACACCGACGCCGACCCGTTCCGGTAGCGCGAGTACCCAGTACAGTAATACCAGCGCGGTCCACTCGGGGCGTACCGCCTGGGCCCAGAATGGGAGTGGCACCACCGTCAAAAGCAGTGCGACCAGCAGGCTGATCAGGATGATCGATCCACCCTGGGAGGGTTGTTCGTTCATGGCGTCTCCGTTCCTTGGGCCTGTGCCCCCGCCTCCACCGACGGCGATTCGGGTGCGGGATCGTGAGACAGGACCAACATCACCTTCCGGCTGCGGTCCAAGGCGGCCACCGGTCGCACATAGACCCGGGCAAACGGCTCTCCCGGCTCGATCTCCACGGTGATGACCTCCGCCACCGGATAGCCGCGGGGGAAGACGCCGCCGAGCCCGGATGCGGTGAGCAGGTCACCGGTGCGGATGTCAGCATTATTGGGCACATTGGCCAGTTCCAGTTGGTGCAGGTTGCCGGACCCCAACGCAATGGCGCGAATCCCGTTTCGGTTTACCTCCACAGGGATGGCGTGGCTGGGGTCGGAGATCAACCGCACCATGGCCGAATAGGGGCCGACTCGGTCCACCTGTCCCATGACCCCATGGGAATCCAGTATCGGTTGCCCCGGAAAGACACCGGAGGAGGCACCCCGGTTGATCAGGACCAGGTGGGTGGACGGGTCGAGATTGGTGCGCATCAACTGGGCCACGGCGACATCGTGCTCTACCCGGTGTGAGGAGCCGAGAAGATTGCGCAGTCGCTCATTCTCCCTCTGCAACGAGGCCATGCGTTGCAGTTGTCCCTGGTACTGCAATTGTTGGGTGCGGAGAGACCGGTTCTCCTCGATGAGCCGCTGTCGGGTGGCGAGACGCTCGGAGATCCGCTCCACGACGTTAAAGGGTACATCCACGAGAAACTGGATGGGGTAGACCACCCCGGCCACCGCCTCACGGACCGGCTCCGCCAAGTGCTCCCGTTGATCCAGTGTCATCAGCAGAATAGATGCCGTGGCCAGCAGTACCAGCCGTACGGTTGCCGATGGACCTTGTAGAAACAGCGGCTTGATGGCCCGTTCGCCTCAATGACAGTGCACAGGAGGGCTAAGTCTACCGCAGCGCAGTAAGTATAAAACCCACAATAAAGTGGTGTTGCCTACCATGGCGAAGCCCTGGGGGCCAACGAAAAGGGGTGCATCCGCCGGGACGCACCCCTGTAGTCCGCCACGGCGGGAGCCCGCCGGGGTCACTCCGTGACGAAGAGGTCGGTGCCCCGTTCGTCCATCAGTTCCAATGCACGGCCGCCGCCACGGGCCACGCAGGTCAGCGGGTCGTCCGCCACCACCACCGGCAGCCCCGTCTCTTCCATGATCAGCCGGTCGAGGTTGCGCAGCAGCGCCCCGCCGCCGGTGAGCACGATGCCACGCTCGGCCACGTCCGCGCCGAGTTCCGGCGGCGTCTGCTCCAGGGCGGTCTTGAGGGCGCTGACGATACCCGACAGGGGCTCCTGCAACGCCTCCAGGATCTCATTGGAGTTCAGCGTGAAGGCTCGCGGTACGCCTTGGGCAAGGTTCCGGCCCCGGACCTCGATCTCCCGCACCTCGGTGTCGGGGAAGGCGGTGCCGCACTCCTGCTTGACCCGCTCGGCGGTGGATTCGCCGATCAAGATCCCGTAGTTGCGCCGCACATAGTTGATGATGGAGTCGTCGAAGCGGTCGCCGCCGATGCGGACCGAGGCCGAGTAGACGATGCCGTTCAACGAGAGGACGGCCACCTCGGAGGTGCCGCCGCCGATGTCGAGCACCATGGAACCGCTGGCCTCGTCCACTGGCATGCTGGCGCCGATGGCGGCGGCCATGGGCTCCTCGATCAGGTGCACCTCGCGGGCGCCGGCACCGGCGGCCGATTCGCGGATGGCCCGCCGCTCCACCTGGGTCGAGCCGCAGGGGACGCAGACCAAGACCCGCGGGCTCGGCTTGAAGAACCGCGCCTCGTGCACCTTCTTAATAAAGTGCTGAAGCATCTTCTCGGTGACGGTGAAGTCGGCGATGACGCCGTCTTTCAGCGGCCGGATCGCACGGATGGTGCCTGGGGTGCGGCCCAGCATTCGCTTGGCCTCGGCGCCCACCGCGGCGATGCGCTTGCTGCCCCCGTCTTTGTCTTGCTGGATGGCGACCACCGACGGCTCACTCAACACGATTCCCTGTCCACGCAGGTAAATCAATGTGTTGGCGGTGCCCAAATCGATGGATAGATCGTTGGAGAAGAGTCCCCGAATTCCCTTGAACATTCCTGCGCCCTGCTCGGTCGAAGGTGCGCTAATCTAGCAGTGGCCGGGGGTTTGGGCAAGTAAATCGGTGTGGTAAGTTCACGCGCTCACACAATCGGGGTCGGGCGCACTCCGCCCATGTCGCCCCTGATGCCGACACCAACATCGACGGGAGCATTCAAGCTATGGCGCTAGGCAGGGACGAGGTCTTGACCATCGCCCATCTGGCCAGGATCAGTATCGACGACCGGGATATCGACGGCTACGCCCGGAACCTCTCCGAGATCCTCTCCTTCGTGGAGCAGATGAACGCGGTGGATACCGACGGGGTGGAACCCATGGCCCACCCGTTGGACGCCGTCCAGCGGCTGCGCGCGGACGAGGTCACCGAGCCGGACCGGCGGGAGCACTACCAGCAGTCGGCCCCCGCCGTGGAGGCCGGCCTCTATCTGGTACCACGAGTGGTCGAATAATTGACGAAAGGGGTGGGGCGTCCAGTGGTGGAACGAGCAGCGGAACCGATCCATGAGAAGACAGTGGCGGAGGTGGCCGCGGCGTTGCGGGCCGGGGCCTTCTCCAGCCGTGAACTGACCGAGGCGTATCTGGCGCGTATCGAGCGCCTCGACCCGCAGATCAACAGCTTGATCACGGTGACCGCCGAGCGCGCCCTGGCCGCCGCCGACGCCGCCGATGCCCGGCTGCGCGACGGCGGCGCGGGGCCGCTGACCGGGGTGCCCATCATCCACAAGGACATCTTCTGCGTGGACGGGGTGCGGACCACCTGCGGCTC
>SKYL01000261.1 GCA_007127935.1 Halorhodospira sp.
CCACCTCTGCCCAGCGGTACGGCAGGCGTGGATGGATCGGTTCCGCCAATGCCGGATCGGCGGCGGCCAGCGCCTCCACCGCCGCCGCGGCGGTCCCGTAGAGGGAAGCGTCCGGATCAACATCGCCCTCGGGGCAACCGTACAGCGGCGCCTCCGGCGCCGGCGGCCGCCGGGTCAGACCGGCGGCGGCGATGGCCCGATCCACCACCTGTTCGGCCATGCTCCGGTAGGTGGTCCACTTGCCGCCGGTCACCGTCACCACGCCGGACGGGGCGACCTCAATATGGTGTTCCCGGGACAGGGACGCAGTGGCGCCGCTACCGCCCACCAGCGGACGCAGCCCGGCAAAGGCCGCCAGCACGTCCGCACGCCCGGGCGCTGGTTCAAGGTAGCGGGCGGCGTGCTCCAGGAGGTAGCCCACCTCCTCGTCGCTCGGCATCGGTTCCGGGTCGGCCTCTTCCACCGCCATGTCGGTGGTGCCCAGGAGCACCCGCCCCGCCCACGGTATCGCGAAGAGGACGCGGCCGTCATCGGTACGAGGGATCAGCACCGCCGACTCGCCAGGCAGGAAACGCCGATCCACCACCAGGTGGGCGCCACGGCTGGGGCGGACCAACGGCCGGTAGGCCGGATTGTCCATGCGGCGCAGGGTGTCGCACCAAACGCCGGTGGCGTTGACCACCGCCCACGCCGGGATCTCCATCTCATCTCCCGACTCCCGGTCCCGAACCACCGCGCCCACCACTCGGCGGCCCCGGCGCACCCACCCCTCCACCCGGCAGTGGTTGAGCACCACGGCGCCCGCCTCCAGCGCGGTGGCGGCGAGCACCCAGGCCAACCGGGCGTCGTCGAACTGTCCGTCGGTATAGGTCGTGGCGCCCCACAGGCCGGCGGTGCGCAGGGTGGGCACGGCGGCCCGGGCGGCGGCGGCGTCCAACAGCGGCGGCGGTCGCCACTCCCCCGACAATAGCCGGTAGAAACCGACGCCAGCGGTCATCATCGGCGGGTCCCAGGCGTGGTGGAACGGCACCAGAAAGGACCGCCGGCGCACAACATGGGGCGCGGTGCGCCATAAACGGGCGCGCTCGGCCAGCGCCTCCCGGACCAACCCGCACCGCCC
Organism: Halorhodospira sp.; assembly: GCA_007127935.1. Classification (GTDB taxonomy): domain Bacteria; phylum Pseudomonadota; class Gammaproteobacteria; order Nitrococcales; family Halorhodospiraceae; genus SKYL01. Next base: position 1,121 of record SKYL01000261.1, read on the forward strand.
CTGGCGCAGGTAACGCAGCCCCCCGTGGATGAGCTTGGTGCTGCGGCTCGAGGTGCCTTGGGCAAAATCCCCGGCCTCCAGCAACACCGTACGGTAACCCCGGCGAGCCGCCTCCACCGCGGCCCCGAGGCCGGTGGCGCCGCCGCCAATGATGAGAAAATCCCACGGCTTCGCGGATGCACCGTGCCCGGTGCGCAGCCGCTCCAGCAGCGCCTCCCTGCTCCACTCGTGGGTCACGCCGGCTCCGCCCACCCCCGGGCGCGCTCCACCGCCCGGTGCCACTGGGCCATCCGCGCTTCGGCCCACGCCGCCCCCGACTTCGGCTCGAAGCGGCGATCCACGCGCCACTGGCGGGCGATCTCTTCCTCGCCCCCCCAATAACCGACCGCCAGACCGGCGAGGTACGCCGCGCCCAACGCGGTGGTCTCGGAGACAGCGGGGCGCACCACCGGCACACTCAGCAAGTCGGCCTGGACCTGCATCAGCAGGTCGTTACGCGCGGCGCCACCGTCCACGCGCAATTCCTCCAGCGGCTTGCCGGCATCGGCCTCCATGGCGCGCACCACATCCACCACCTGATAAGCGATGGACTCCAACGCGGCCCGTGCGATGTGGGCGGCGGACGTGCCACGGGTCAACCCCACGATGGTCCCCCGCGCGTCGGGGTCCCACCACGGCGTGCCGAGACCGACGAAGGCGGGCACCAGGACCACCCCGCCGCTGTCCGGGACATCCGCCGCCAGCCGCTCGATCTCACCCGCGTGGCGAATGATGCCGAGACCGTCCCGTAACCACTGCACCACCGCGCCGGCGATGAAGACGCTCCCCTCCAGGGCGTAGACATCGCGACCGTCCCGCCGCCAGCCCACGGTGGTCAAAAGGCCGTTGGACGACGCCACCGGGGTCTCGCCGGTGTTGAGCAGTACGAAGGCGCCGGTGCCATAGGTGGCCTTGGCCAAGCCGTGGCGGGTGCAGCACTGGCCGAAGAGGGCCGCCTGCTGATCGCCGGCGATCCCGGCGATGGGGGCCTTGCCTGGCAGGTCGGCACAGTCGATGGTACCGACCACCTCGCTGCTGCCACGGACTTCCGGCAGTAACGAGCGGGGGATCTCCAGGGCGTCGAGCAGTTCATTGTCCCACGCCCCGGTGTGTACATTGAACAGCAAGGTGCGTGAGGCGTTGCTGGCGTCGGTGGCGTGCACCGCGCCGCCGGTGAGCTTCCAGATCAGCCAGGTATCGACGGTGCCAAAGGCAAGTTCGCCCCGCTTGGCCCGCTCCAGCACGCCGTCCACGTGGTCGAGCAGCCAACGGATCTTGGTCCCGCAGAAGTAGGGATCGAGCAGCAGGCCGGTGCGCTCGCGAAAGAGTGGCTCCAGACCCTGTTGCCGCAACTTCTCGCAGAGCGGCGCGGTGCGCCGATCCTGCCAGACAATGGCGTGGTGGACCGGCTCGCCGGTGCGCCGGTCCCAAAGGATCGTTGTCTCACGCTGGTTGGTGATGCCTACAGCGGCCACGTCGGGCCAATCGACGCCGGCCCGCAATAGCGCACGCCGGGCCACCGCGGCCTGGGTGCTCCAGATCTCTTCCGGGTCGTGCTCCACCCATCCCGGTTGCGGAAAGCGCTGGGCGAACTCCTCCTGGGCCACCGCTAGGGCCTCACCGGCCCGATTGAAGACAATCGCCCGCGAACTGGTGGTCCCTTGGTCCAGCGCCAGTACCGCCATGGGCCATCAGGCTCCCTTGATTCGGTTATCCGAAAACCGCGTCCTCCGAGAAGCCGGATCGCTCCATGACCTCCCGCAAGCGTTTCAACGCGTCGATCTGGATCTGGCGGACCCGCTCCCGGGTCACGCCGATCTCATTGCCCACTTCTTCCAGCGTCGCCCGCTCGTAGCCGTTGAGACCGAAACGCCGCTCCACCACGGCGCGCTGCTTCTCGGTCAGTTCATTCAACCAATCTTGCAGGTGCTCCACCACGTCCCCCTCTTCCAGCACGGCGAAGGGGTCGAGGTTGTTCTCATCGGGGATGGCGTCCAACAACACGCGGTCGGCGTCTTTGCCGATGGGCACATCCACCGAGGTGGTGCCCTCGTTGAGCCCCCGCATACGCCGGATATCCTGCGGCTCGCGGCCCATCACCGATGCGATCTCATCCACCGTGGGTTCGTGGTCCAAAGTCTGAGTCAACCGGCGTTGCGCGCGCAAGTACTGGTTGATCTCTTTGATGACGTGGATCGGCAGGCGGATGGTGCGGGTCTGGTTCATGATGGCCCGCTCGATGGTCTGGCGGATCCACCAGGTGGCGTAAGTGGAAAAACGAAAGCCCCGTTCCGGATCGAACTTCTCCACCGCCCGGATCAACCCCAGGTTCCCCTCTTCGATGAGGTCGAGAAAGGCCAAGCCCCGGTTCATGTAGCGGCGGGCGATCTTGACTACCAACCGGAGGTTGCTCTCGATCATACGCGCCCGGGCGGCGCCATCGCCCCGCCGGACGCGGCGGGCGAAATAGACTTCTTCCTGGGCGGTCAACAGGGGGGAGTAGCCGATCTCATTGAGGTAGAGCTGGGTGGCATCCAGCGAGGCGTGGTTGTCGTAATGGGAGTCGTAGCGCTCCGGTTCTTCGTCGTCGGGCGGATCGGTGTCCTCCACGCTGTCCAACACCGCCTCTTCCGCCACGTTGCCGTGGCTTAACGCCTCGACGTCCCGTTCCACCGTTTCCGTGTCACTCTCCGTTCCGCCGGCCATTGGACCCTCCCCCTTCGACCTAACGCATTGAATGAATTCAATTCATATCCCAGAGTCGCCAAGCAGGTTGTTCACTATATGAGGCAAATTGTCACAGTACAACACTTGATTGGACAGCGATTTGCCCCAAGCGTTTCGGGGCCCATCATCCAACGGGGGGAGGGGCAATGACTGTTATCTATCTCACATAACGGCCGTAAAGAACGGCTCGACGCAAAGCATAGCTCAAGAACCGAGCGTCATCCCGAACGCGGTAGATAGCGGACAGGGTCGGCGGCGTTGCCGTCGATGCGCAACTCGAAGTGGAGGCTCGCCCGGTCGGCGCCGGCGGCGCGCCCCATCTCGGCGATCCGGTCGCCCTTGGCGACGCGACTCCCCTCATCGACCAAGATGCGTTGATTGTAGCCGTAGGCGGTCAGGAAACGGTCGTCATGGCGGATAATAATGAGATTGCCGTAGCCGCGCAGCCCACTCCCGGCGTAGACCACCTGTCCCGCCGACGCCGCCCGGACCGCATCTCCTTCCGCGCCGGCGATCTCGATCCCCTGCTTGCCGCCACCGGAAGCGCCGTCGGCAAAGGTGCGGACGATCTCCCCCCGCGCCGGCCACGCCCAGTCGAGGTTGTAGTCGGGCGGTGCCTTGGGGGGAGGCGGCGCCGCGGGCGCGCGGGGGGGCGATGCTCCCGCCGCCACCCGGGGCTGCGGCGGGGGTCCGGGGCGGAATCCGGCGGGCGGATTGAGCATCAGTTGCTGGCCGACGCGCAACCGCTCCGGCGACTCCAACTGATTCCACTCCACGATCCACTCGGGCCGGACGCCGTGGCGCCATGCGATTCGATAGAGCGTGTCACCGGGCACCACCTCGTAGACGTAGATCCGGCGATGGCCGTCCCGCTCCATGCCCCCGCTCCACAGGCTGGCGCAACCGGCCAGGAGAACGGCCGCCGCCAGCAGCGGGAGCCATCTCGGCATCAGCCGTTCTGCCACCAGACAATGCCAAGTATCAGGATGACGACGCAAATCCATCCAATCCGTTCGATGTAGAGGCGCAACCAGGGCTCCAGCCGGGGACCGCCCCACGCCACCAAACCGGCCACGGCGTAGAACCGCGCCCCGCGCCCCAACACGGAGCCGAGGACAAATGGGATCAAACCGATCCCGGTGGCCCCCGCCGCCACGGTGAAGACTTTGTAAGGGACAGGGGAGAAACCGGCCACCAGTATGACCCAGAAGCCCCACTGGACAAACCACTCCGCCGCCGTCTCGTAGGCCGGCAGATAACCGGCGGCGACGATCCACGGCTTCACCAGGGCGATGGCGAAGTAACCCAGCAGATAGCCGAAGAGCCCGCCGGCCACGGAGGCGGCGGTGGTGATGTGGGCGTAGAACATGGCGCGGCGCGGCTGCGCCAGGCACATGGGGGCCAAGAGGACATCCGGCGGGATCGGGAAGACCGACGATTCGGCGAAACTCAACCCACCCAACGCCCACGGCGCCCGGGGGTGCCCCGCCCACTTCAACGTCCAGGCGTAGAGACGGCCAAACAAGCCCATGGACTACGTCCGCCCCCGCAGCATCGGTACGAAGCTCACCGCGGAGACGGTCCGGTGGTGGAAGGCCTGATCGCGGTGGTCCACCACCAGGAGTTCCTGGGCGCCGGCGCCGCCCACCGGGGCCACCAGACGCCCCCCTTCATCCAGTTGCGCCAGCAGCGCCTCGGGCACGCTCTCCGGGGCGGCGGTGACGATGACCCCCTGGTACGGACCGTACTCCGGCCACCCCTCGTAGCCGTCGCCGTGGCGGATCATCACGTTGTGGTAGCCCAACTCCCGGAACCGGGCGCGCACCGGCGGGATCAGCGCCCCGATGCGCTCCACCGAGTAGACCTCCGGGACCACCTGGGCGAGGATCGCCGCCTGGTAGCCGGAGCCGGTGCCGACCTCCAGGACCCGTTGCGGCGTTCCCAGTTCCAGCAGCAATTCGGTCATCCGCGCCACCACCCACGGCTGGGAGATGGTCTGGCCGTGGCCGATGGGCAACGGCGTGTTGTCGTAGGCCCGGCTCTCCAGGGCCTCCTCCACGAAAAGGTGGCGCGGCACGGTGCGGATCGCCTCCAGCAACCGTGGATCGTAAATCCCGAGGCCGGCCAACGTCTCCGCCAGCCTATCCCGCGTCCGCTGAGAGGTCATGCCCACGCCGGCGGCCGAGCGCGTGGGACCACTCATGGCGCCATCCCCTCCAGCCAACCGCCCACCTCCGGCAGCGCGCTGTGCCGGGTCAGGTCCACCTGCAACGGGGTCACCGAGACGAAGCCGTTACGCACCGCATGGAAGTCGGTCCCGGGCCCGGAGTCCTGCTCGCTGCCCGGCGCGCCGATCCAGTAGATCGGCCGCCCCCGGGGGTCGTGCTCCTTGATCACCGGTTCGGCGCGGTGCCGGCAGCCCAGCCGGGTGGCCCGGAAACCCTGAAGTTCGTCCCACGGCAGGTCGGGCACATTGACGTTGAGGATGGTATCCGACGGCAATGGATGGTCCTGGAGGCGCTCCAGCAGGTGGAGCGCCACCCGGGCGGCGGTATCGTAGTGGACCGGCCCCGGCCCCCCGGCCAAGGAGACGGCCACCGCCGGCAGGCCCAGGTAGCGCCCCTCCATGGCCGCCGCCACGGTGCCGCTGTAGAGCACGTCGTCGCCGAGGTTGGCCCCGGCGTTGACGCCGGAGAAGACCATATCGGGCTCGCTATCCATCAAGCCGGTGATGGCGAGATGGACGCAGTCGGTGGGCGTCCCCTGGACCCGGTACCGTTCCGGCTCCACCATGGTCACCCGGATCGGGTCTTCCAGGGTCAGGGAGTTGCTGGCGCCGCTGCGGTCGCGCTCGGGGGCGATCACGGTGACCCGCGCCACGGTGCCCAACCGCTCCGCCAGGGCGAGGATGCCGGGGGCTTGGTAGCCGTCGTCGTTGCTGATCAGGATATGCATGGTTTGTAAGGCGGTGTCGCTGGGCTCCGGGCTACAAGAAATGCGAAAGTATACGCGCCGACGGGGGAGTATGGCATGAGCCGAGACGCCGACAATGCAGATGACGGGGCGCTGTTCCGTGACGCCGTGGCCGATGCGCGGCCGTTGCGGGCCGCCCGTGTCGACCTGCGCCCCCCGCCGCCCCCGCCGCGCCCCGTCCAGGCGGAACGCGATCGGGCAGAGGTCCTGGAGGCGTTGCTCGACCTCCCGCCGGACCCCGCCGCCATGGAGACCGGGGAGGAACTCATCTACCAGCGGGCCGGCGTCCAACGCCGGGTGATGCAACGGCTGCGGCGCGGCCACTACCTGCCCGCGGCCCACCTCGACCTGCACGGGCTAACCCGCCGCCAGGCCTACGCCGAGGTGGTCCACTTCCTCGCCGACTGCCGCCGACGGCGGTTGAGTTGCGTGCGCATCGTCCACGGCAAGGGCCGGGGCTCCAACCACCGTGGGCCGGTGCTGAAGGGCGCGGTCGATCAGTGGCTGCGGCTGCGCGACGAGGTGCTGGCCTTCGCCTCCGCGCCTCCGGGAGACGGCGGGACCGGAGCGGTCTACGTACTACTGCGCAAGCCTAAGGGGCGCTCCTAGGGGGCGCTGAAGAGTTCCCGCACCACCGCGGTGGCGTAGCTCCCGGCGGGGAGGGTGAACGAGAGCGCCAACACCCCGGACTCGCTCCACGCCCACGCCGCGTTCCGGGGGATGAGCCGCAACGCCCGCCGATCGGCCCGGACGCCGTGGGACGCGAGAGCGTCGATCCACGCCTGCTCGCCGGCCAGGACCTCCTCCTCGAGCCGCGCCGCATCCCCGGTCGGCCCGTCACCGGCGGCGCCGGGCAGCGGGCCGGTGGGGTGGATCTCGCCCTCAGCGGCGCGGCGGACCAATTCGTCATCGACCTCCGCCACCGGGAAGTGGCTCTTGCGGCCGCCGAGGGCGGCCCGGTCACCGGGCAGCAGCCGCTCCCAGGAGCCGTCCGCCACCCGGCGGCCGGCCACTTGGTTGAACAGCGCCGAGCGGACCGCCGAGAGGAGCAGCCCGCGCAGTGATCGCTGGCGCACCGGCCGCCCTTCCAGCAGCCACGCCCGCGCCCGTTGCAGGTTCTCGCCGTCCCGCCCGAAGCGCTGGGGACCGAAGTAGTTGGGGACGCCGCGGGCGACGATCTCCCCCAGGCGTTCCTCCACCGCCTCGGGCGGCGCGTCGATCTCGCGCAACACCAAGCGAAAGCGATTGCCGGCCAGGGCGCCACGGCGCAGTTTGCGGGTATTGCGGGTCACCTCCGCCACTTCGATCCCCTCGGCCACCACGCCGGGCGGCGGCGGCTCTCCCCGGCCCGGTGCGTGGACGCTGAACCACTGCTCGGTGACCGCGTGGCGGTCCTTGAGACCGGCGTAGGAGACCGCCCGTCCGTCCACGCCCAGGTGGCGCGCCAACTGCCGCGCCGCGGCCTCGGTGGTCCAGTCGCGCTTGCGTACGAGGAGCATCCAGTGTTCGCCTTCACCGGAGGGGGTGAAGGGGAGGATCTCTTGGACGGTGAAGTCTTCGGGGGTGGTGCGGAGGCGGGTATGGCCCAGGGGATCCCCGTGGGCGTAGGGTAAGCCCACCAACGGA
>SKYL01000236.1 GCA_007127935.1 Halorhodospira sp.
ATTCCACCTTGATCCAGGGCGGGTTCCCCAGGATGAGGTCGAAGCCGCCGTGGTGGCGGAAGATATCCGCGAAGGCCAGCTCCCAGTGGAAGAAGCGGCGCTGCGCGGCAATGGCGTTGGCGCGCTGCAAACGGGGGAAGGCCCGGAACAGGACGCGGAAATCCACCACGCCGTATCTGTCCACGAAGCGCTTGCCTTCCTCCGGGTTGGTTTCGGCATACAGGGCCAGTTGCTCGCCCACCCGGTGGCTGGCGACGGTGTCACCCAGGAGCAGGTTTTCCAGGTCCATGAGCCATTCGTCACGCTCGGGCAGTTGCTCGGCGGCCTGGATGGGCCAGAACCAGAGGGCGCACCAGTAGTCCATGGCGAGCTTGAGGCGGCGATAGGCGCTGGTGTTGTGCAGTTTGCGGCCCAGCAGTTCCTGCTCCACCACGGCGTCCTTGTAGGCCAGGCTGGTGGCTTCGCCGCTGGCCCGCCGGCCGTAGATGGCGTAGGGGTCCGTGGTGCGGCGGCGGGCGTCGCGCAAGGCACGGACGTGTTCGTGCCAAAGTTCATCCACCCGCTGGCTGAGGGCCTCCAGGCGGCGGATTTCGTCCGCGTCGAAGGCCTTGGTGAAGCGGCGGCGCCAGGCATTGATGGCCTTGATCTGATCCGGGTAGAGCTGTTTGACGTCCCTGTCGTTATAGGCGGCCATGCCGGCATCCGGCAGCAGGAAGTGCCAGATCTGCCCGGGCTGGCGCGGCTGGCTCAGCGGTACGCACTGCGGGGCACTTTTTAGCCAGGAGCCGTCGCGGGTGTGGCGGAGCTGATCGCGGGCGAACGCTTCACGCCGGGCGCCGATGAGGGAGTTGCCGTTGTGCAGCTGCAGGCCGAACCAGGGCACGAAGCGGTCCGCGCTCAGGGCGTTGAGCCAGAGGGAGACTTCGGCCAGTTCCACGGCCACGGGGTTCAGGTCCACGCCGAACACGTTGTGGTCCGCCAGGTACATTTTCACCCGCTGCTTTTCGCGGGCGTAGTCCTGCTGCGGAATGCGTTCGCCCCGCGCCTTTTGCATGAGCCCCAGGTAGGTGTCGGCCAGTTGGTTGATGGCCTCGTTGAGGAAGGCGGCGCTGCCCATGGCGGGCTCGCAGATGGTGAGCTGCAGCAGGCGCTCGGCGCGGGTCTGGTCGTCCGGTAGCGGGTCGAGCTGTTCCTTGTAGAGTTCCTTGAGGGCGTACTTCACCAGGCTGCGGGTGAGTACCTCCGGCGTGTAGTAGGAGGCGGATTTCTGCCGGTCGCGCCCGGCCAGGCGGTAGATGAAGCTGCCCCTGGGGTGCATGCGCAGCCTGCGGTGGCCGGCCTCGTCGCGGGTGAAAACCTTTTCCTCCTCGCTGTAGTCCTCCAGGGCGGCGGCGTTGACGAAGTAGCCGGTGCCGAGGGGGTCCCAGCTCTCGCCCTTGGGTTTCACCTCGTACAGGTCTTCGGCGGCAAAAAAACCGCGGTAGCTGAGCAGGGCCTCGTAGACGGCGCCGAGTTGGTTGATGCCGAGCTGGGCGTAGGAAATGCGGCCGCGGCGCCGGTTGCCCCGCGCCGGGCGGCTCAGCGACATGAGCTGGATGACCCGCTGCAGCAGGTGGTTGGGGAACACCACGCGATTGAGGCTGCGGGTGCGCTCCGGGTCGAACAGATGGCTTTTCAGCGCGTGCATTTCGAAGGCGTCGCGGCCGGTCTGCCGACTGTGCTCGGCCAGCATGTCCTGGGCCGGCTGGTAGCCGTCGTGGACGAGCTGGAACAGGCGGCTCAGAGTGTCGTGGAAATAGCGCCCCTGGCGTTCGGCCTGTGAGGTGAGCGGCACCAGTTCCAGCTCCCGCAGGTGTTCCAGCGAGTAGCCGCGCAGGTAGGTTTCGTTGTCCACAGGGGCATAGCCTAGTTCCGGGCGGGCCTCGATGTAGAACAGGAACAGCAGGCGGTACATGTAGCGCAGGCATTCCAGGCTGAGTTCGCCTGCGTCCAGGTGGTAATCGCCCTCGGTGTAGATGCTCTTGCTGTGGCGGCGGGCGCGCTCGTCCAGCTGGCGGGCTGCCTCGTTGCCGAGCAGCTCGATGCACTCGCGCAGGGCGTACTTGAGGTCTTCGGAGACGCCGTAGGCGTGCTTGTGGGCGTTCTCGTCCAGGGTATCCAGCAGGCTCTGGCCCTGGCTCTCCAGCAGCGATTCACGGTGCAGCAGAACGCTGGCGGCCTTCAGCGCGTCCATTTCCCGGCGGCTGAGCAGTTCCACCCAATCAAAGCGCAGCAGACGATGCTGGGCGAACTTGGTGCGGTCCAGCAGCAGCCATTGGCGCGGGCCGGCCAGCAACACCCAGCGTGGCGGTTGCTCCTGGCTGAACACCTGCTGGCTGAGGCGCTTTTGCCAATCGGGGGTTTCTGCTTGAGTGACGTCTTTCGGCGCGGGAACGTCCCCCAGAGTGCCGAGCTGTTCCGACTGGATGCGGCAGGCCAGCGGATCCAGGTCCGGTTCTTCACCGAGCGCCGGCATGGCCTCCAGAATCCACAGCAGGGGTTCGCCCCGGGGGGTGTGCAGCGCGCCGAGCAGGGGCAGCTCGCCGTCATCCCCCACGGGCAGGCGCTGGGGCTTGAACGGGAGGTCGAAACCGCTGAGCAGGCGGCGGGTGACGGCACGGGCTGTATGAACACGGGCAGCCGCCTGTCGCTGACGCTCGCTTTCCTCCATGCCCTGCAGCAGTTCACGGGCCTGGCTGTTGAGCTGGTTGGCCGGGGTGCGATATCCGCGGTATTGGGCACCGCCCTCCCCCCGCTCCCTGCCCGCCTCCCGCTCCGACTGCTCGCGCGCCTGCCAAGCCTCCACCACGCCGCGAATATCGCCGGAGAAGATCTCGGCCAGGTAATGATCGGAATAGAATTCGTTTTCGTTGGTGATGCCAAGCAGATTCATTACCAATCGAGCCTTTTGGCTATTCGATGCGCTTCTATGGTTTGCGGCCACGCAAAACGGACCAGTCGACGCGTTTGAGAGTGTCTTTCACCTTCCCGGTCACGCCACTCTGCTCTGTCTTATCCGCCACGAACCGGACCCACTCTTCCGTTCCGCTTCTAACCTGTGCCCAGGTCCCGGCCAATTGCTCACGGTCAAGCAATTCACTCAATCCCGGACGATCACCCAGCGTCTCGGTCACCATCCGCAATTCCGGTTGATAGATGGCGGGATGCACGCCGCAGGCCGCGAGCCAACGGAACAGCTCCGCTGCGCGCTGCTCGGGCAGCGGCCATTGCTCCCGATCCAGCAGCCGGGCGCGGGCCTGGCACTCAAGGGCGTAGCGTCCCTCATCGGCCAGAATCCAGCGCAGATAGTCACCCGCATGGTTATTCGGTATCCCGGCCATTTTCCCGGCGATCTGACGCCGTTTCCGGCTCAACCCCTCAAAGACGACCCGCTGCAGTTCATCCATGCGTCCATGAGCAGCCGCCTCCCATTTCCTGTGCGTTTCCCCCCTGAATTTTTCCTTTGCCAGGCTGACGACATGCGGAGTCTGCATCTGGGCCAGGATCGGCGCGCCTGCGCCGAGCACCCAGGCGCCGGCCGGGCCGAACAGCATGAAACCCGCAGTTGCGCCAGCGAGCCCGCCGCCCGCGAACAGGCCGGCGCGGACAGCGCCATCCAGCAGAATCTGCTCCACCGTCTGACGGGCGGTGAGCTGACCGCTGCGATACGCCATGAGGCCCCGGGCGGCGCTGACAAGCCCGACCATGCTCACATGGCCGGGGTCAAGCAGCTGCTCACCGGCCTCCAGGGAGTGCTCGGTCACCTGGGTTACGAGCTCATTGCTCAGGCCATCGACGAAGAACACCTGGTCCTGCCATTCCTCGGGAATGCCGCCCTGCAGTTCGGTATTGGCAATGACCGGATAGTCGTAGCGTTGGAAATGCTCGCGGATCCCCTGAAGGTTGGCGTGAAACTTGACCTGGAAGTGCTGGCCGTCCACCAGGATGTCCCAGCCCGGTGCATTGGAGGCATCAGGAAAGCTCACGGTGTGGCCCGCGGCGGTCAGTTCGGCAGCGACGGCTTTTTCCGCCACGTAGCCTTTGAGCTGACTGATGCCGCCCAGAACGGCACGGTCGGAGCCATCCAGTATGTCCTGGGCCAGGTCAGCGAAAGCCACGCGCCCGTCGATTTCCGCCAGGCGGGAGAAATCGGCTGCACGGATGACGGTGGGATCAACCGCAGCGGCGGAGTACAAGACATCCCCCACCGTCAGTGTGGCCAGTGCCGCCGCATTGGCAGATTCACTCCCGGTTGTTTTCGCACCTCGCGCGGCGGCCAGACCGGGTTCGGGAACCGAGCTGTCCAGCGGCGTATTCATCACCCGCAGAATGGCATCGGGTGGCGCAGCCGTATTGCTGCGGCAGGAGGGTTCCACCAGCTCCCACTCCTGCTGATAGTCCCGCTTCTGCGTCCTGGAAAGACCCTCGTAGGAACCAAGATGGGGCACGCGGGCGAAGGATTGCCGCGCGGCCTCCAGACCCGAACGCCCGGCCTGCAGCCCGCGAATGGTGAGCATGGCCACCACACGGGCGGCGATGGCGGCCTGGATGCGCTGCCTGGCGGAACGGGTAAACCACCAGGCCGCGCCGCCGGCTACGGCGGAAATGGTGACGGGGTTTGACAGCACCGAGACGAAAGACACAAGTCCCGGGCCGCTGACGAACGGGACAAAGGCGGACGCCTGGGCGGCGAGTATGTAGGCGGAGAAGCCTGCGGAGCTGACTCCCAGGCCGAAGGCGCCGAGGGATCCACCGACCAGCAGTGTTTTCACCGCGGCGGAATCATTGAGCCTGTTGGCCTTGGTATCTTCGAGGAGTTGTTGCTGCTCGGCTTCGGTGAGCTGACTCAGCGCGGTCACGGCCTGCACCAGGGCCCGGCGCCTGGCGCCATCATCCGAGGGGAGATCACCGGCGTTCGGGGAGTTCTGCAGCAGTTCATCCAGCACCGGGAGGACAATGTCACCCAAGGTGGTGGCCTGCTCACCCTCATCGAGCCAACCCTGTTGGCGTAGCCAGCGTTTGCTGGAGTTGACCATACCGGGCGGATCGAGGGCATGGATCAACTTGGCGGTCAGATCATCAGCCAGGTATTGACAGCCACGCCAGGTGACGCTGAGTCGCGGGGGGAGCGCCAGGGCTTCACGCAGGCGGATCCAGAGGATCAGTCGAAGGTCATCGTCGGTCCACGGGCCTTCGCGCCAGCGGGTCAAGGCGCTTTGTATTTCACGGGCGGCATCATCCACTTCCTTCCCACAAAGCCGCTTCACTGTTTCGCTGGCGTTTTCATACCGCTTTTTCAGGCGACTGGTCAGTGTGCTGTCATCGAACAGGGCCAGGCAGGTGGCGAGCAGGTCGCGCTCCGCGCACCCAAGGCCGGCGAGCAAATCCGGAGGCCGGATATCGAGCTGCTTCGCCAATGATGTCCTGGCCATACCGTGCTCCCGTTCAGGCCGCATGCCCGGTGAAAACCGCAGCCACCTGCAGGTAGGGTTTGTCTTCGGTGACCTGGGTGTTATCCAGCCAGTCCCGGTAGTCGCGGAACACGCGGTCGATGTGGTGCTGGCGCTCGGCACGGCGGCGGGCCTTGAAGACTTCGGGCTGGTCGGAGCGTTCCAGTTCCAGCTCGAGCTGGGTTTCGTGCTGACCCTTGAGCTGGGCAAGACGTGCGTGTTGGGCTTCCAGTACCGGGCGGCGTTCGGCTTCGAAAGTCTGTTTCAGTTCAAGAAGCCGGGCCCGGGCGGCGTCCACGGCGATGGGCAGCAGGGCCCGCAGCGCCTGGGTATCACCCACGCGGCCGGGATTGGGCAAGGTGCGGGGGCGCAGTCCCAGCCGCTCCTGCAACGTTTGCCAGTCCAGGTGATCCACTACCTGCTGACCCTGCAGGCAGACGGCCACCCAGTCCTGCACCAGCACATGGCCGCGCCGGTTCGGGAAGCCTCCGTGTATTAGCACGATGTGCTCTTCGTCGCCCAGCTTGCCGGGTAGCCGCAGCACAGGGGCGGTGTGGCGGCCGAAGGCGTTGAGTGCCCGGTCCGACAGCCATTCCATCACCGGATGGATGGGCCAGAGGTAATGCAGCCTCGGCCAATCCGCGCTTTCCTCCTGCCGGGTGCGGCGGATTTCCCCGAACACGGCCTGCTTGTTGGTGGTGAGGGTGAAGCGGTCGTGCTCAGGGCGGACTTCCCGCGGCAGGTAGGCCAGGCGCTGGCGCAAATCCGACGGGGCGGTGAGATAAAAGGTTTCGTCCTCAATTCCACCGTCAAGCTGCTCGCCCCGTTCGGCAAACCAGCGCAGGGCGGCGCGAGCGTATTCCAGGCCGCTGGGAAAGACCCGAGGCAGCGGGCTGAGGGCCTCGGTGGGGCTGACCTTCACCGGCTCGGGAACGAAGTTGTCCAACGGGCCTTCGCTTCTCTGCACCTGACCGTCCATCAGGGCTTCGAAGGCTTTCCAGAGGTCGTCGCCGTCGGCTTCCTGCTCGATGACTTCGGCGACTTTTTCCTCTTCCGCCCGTTGGTCGTACAGGCCGAGGAATTCCGATGGGTCGCCGATGTTCCTGCCTGCCTGTTCGTCCTTGCGGATCAGCACCTCGAGGATGCGCTGGTCGCCGCGAACCTTGGGGTGATCGCTATCGGTGAGCAGGTAGCGGATCTGCGGCTGTCGCGTCTGGCCGTAACGGTCGATGCGTCCGTTGCGCTGCTGAAAGACCATCAGCGACCAGGGAATATCGAAGTGCACCATGCGGTGGCTGAGGTGGTGCAGGTTGATGCCTTCGGAGGCGACATCAGAGCAGACCAGCACGCGGATGGGGCTTTGCCTGCGATTGAACTGCTCCACGGCGTCCATCAGCTCCCTGTCGCGCATGTCACCACGGAGAATGGCGAGCTGATCTTTCTTGAGACTGAGATCCCTCGGCAGGTGTTCAGCCAGGAAATCCAGCGTGGCCAGGCTTTCGGTGAAGATCACCAGACGGTCTTCGGGATCATTCGGCGCCCAGCCGAGGCCGTCCGTGATCTCGCGGCGAAGGAGCCGGTACTTGCTGAACTGCTCCGGGGTGATGGCCTTGAGCGCCAGTTCCAGGCCATGCAGCGTGTCGAGGTCTTCCACCAGGCCGGTGTGGCGCTCGCCGTTGCGCTCGCGCTCCAGGCGGCGTTGCAGGCGGCCGATGCGGTTGCGCACGGTTGAAAGGCAGGCGGCCGGACTTGAGAACAGAGCCTTCTCCAGCGTGGTGCGAAAAAGCTGTCCGGCTCCCTGCCCCCGGCCATCCAGCGTATAGAACGAGACATCCATCAGGCTGGCGTAGGCGACCTCTTCCACGGCGGTGGCCGGAGTTTTCGCCACCTGGATTTCCCGCTCGGGGAAGTTGCCCAGAAGCTGTTCACGCACGTCCTTCTTGAAACGGCGGATCACCAAGCCCTTGTCACGGTAGTCTTCCTGCGCGTAATCACTTGGATTGGCGATCGCGGTCGGGTCCAGCATGTTCACCAGGCTGGCGAAGCTTTCCGGCTTTCCGTCATGCGGCGTGGCCGAAAGCATGATGAGTGTGTCTGACCGCGTGGCCAGCAGCTTTGCCAATCGGGAACGCTGGGAGTTGGTCCCGCGCTCGGCCACGTTGTGGGCTTCATCGATGATGATGATGTCCCAGTACGCCTGCTCCAGGTGGTGGCGGTACTCGATATCCTGTTTCAGGGTATCGATGGAGATGATGGCTCGATCAAAGTAGTGGAACGGGTTGTGATTGGCCGGGATACGGTTGCGCACGCGCTGCAGACCGGTGGAATCCAGACGCACCAGGGGGATGGTAAAGCGCGTCCAGAGCTCCTGCTGGAACTGGGTGAGCATGGACTTCACGGCGAGCACGAGGATGCGTTTGCCACGGCCGCGGGCAATGAGCTCGCTGGTGAGGATGCCGGCTTCAAGGGTCTTGCCCAGACCTACCGCGTCGGCGATGAGGATGCGCTGGCGCGGCTGTTGCAGTGCCTGCAGGGCGGGTTCGAGCTGGAACGGCAGTTCGTCGATGGCCGCGCGATGGCCCAGGTGAATGCGTCCGTCAGACGGCGCTGTCTTGCGCAGCATGGAGTCGATGTAGAGCATGCTGGCGCCGAAGTTGCTGGATGTATCATCCGCCAGCGCAGTGTCCTTCGGGTCGAGTACGCGGGGCTGTTCCAGTCCGCTGAGGAAGAGAGCTTCTCTGCCACGCACCAGCTCGGACAGACCCTCACAGCCCAGCACATAGCCGCCGTCAGAGCTGTAATCCACTCGTTTGATGCGCCACTCCGCATCACGAATCTCCACCCGCATGCCGGGTGCCAAT
>SKYL01000208.1 GCA_007127935.1 Halorhodospira sp.
CAGCCGCCGCCGGGTAGGGCGGCGTCGAGGGAGGTGTGTCCGGTGGCTACGGTGCGCCGCCGGGAGAGCGGTTCCCGCCCCAGCCGCCACAGGCGGGGGTCGTGCAGTACGGCGGGGGTGGCCCGGCCGGAGCGGTGCGGCCCCGGAGTGTCGGCCGTGGAGTATGGGCGGTGGCGGATCGCGGTCGGTGCATCGTTCATCTCCGTCCTCCGGGCAGCAGAGTGGGGAGGCGGTCGCGGATGACGCCGACGCCGATGCCCTCCGGCTCGGCGGCGTCCCGCTCCGGGTCGAGTTCCATCGGTGCGAAATCGGGGTTGGCCGGCAGCAGGCGGACCACGCCGTGGCGTCGTTCCACGTACTTGACGGTGACCTCGTCGTGGAGGCGGATGACGGCGATCTGGCCGTCACGAATCTCCCGGGTGCGGTGGACCGCCAGCAGGTCGCCGTCGAGGATGCCGGCATCGCGCATGCTCTCGCCCCGTACCCGCAGCAGGTAGTCGGCCCTCGGGGAGAAGAGGGCCGGGTCCACGGCGTAGTGGCACTCGATCGATTCCTCGGCCAGCAGGGGGCTGCCGGCGGCCACCCGGCCGATGACCGGGAGTTGGGCTTGGGGGGACTCCCCCTCCGGCCCCCGGCCATGCAAGATCTCCCCGGGGGAGGGCGGTAGTGGCTCGGTCAAGCGGATGCCGCGGGAGGTGCCGGGGGTGAGGTGGATGGCGCCCTTGCGGGCCAGCGCCCGCAGGTGGCTCTCCGCCGCGTTGGGAGAGCGGAAGCCGAGGGCCTCGCCGATCTCGGAGCGCGTCGGCGGGTAGCCGGTCTCCGTGATGAAGCGGCGGATCAGGGCTAGGATTTCCTGTTGGCGTGGGGTCAGCGTCTTCATAGGTGTAAATCTATACAGTATGATTGCCGATCACAACCCCCCGGGCGTCCGGATCGGATAGAATGGGCGCCCCCCTGAAATGAATCGCTGCCACACGGGTCTCCATGGTCCAGAGCGCACTGGCCGATCTCCACGATTTCTCCGATCTCCAGCCCGAGGCGTGGCTGGCCCGACTGCCGTTGGCGCTGAGCGGCGAGGATCGCGATCTACTGCTGCGGGCGTGGGAGACGGCGGCGGAGACCTACGGGGACGAGCGCCGCATCTCCGGCGATCTCTACCTGGAGCACGCCGTGGCGGTGGCCACGGTGCTGGCGGAACTCGGGCTCGATGCGGAGACGGTGGCGGCGGCGCTGCTCCACGACCTGCCGGAACTCAATCCGCGGGCGGAGCGGGTGCTGCAAGGGCGCTTCGGAGAGGGGATTGCGGAACTGGTGGTGGGGGTCTGCCGGATGCACGGCATCGGGCGGCTCCACGACGCGCTGGCGGCGGAGGAGGCGCGCACCGAGGGGCTGCGCAAGATGCTGCTGGCCGTGGCGCAGGACGTGCGGGTGGTCTTCCTGGCGTTGGCCGAGCGGCTCCACGACATGCGCACCTGCCGCGCCTTGCCCGAGGAGGTGTCGATCCGGCTGGCGCGGGAGACACGGGATATCTACGCCCCCCTGGCCAACCGGCTGGGGATCTGGCAGCTCAAGTGGGAGCTGGAAGACCACGCCTTCCACTACCTGGAGCCCGACAGCTACAAGGAACTGGCCCGGCGGTTGGCCGAGCGGCGGCAGGACCGGGAGCGGTATGTCGAGCGCGTCCGGGTCGAGTTGCTGGCCGCCCTGGAGCGCGCCGGCATCGCCGCCGATATCCAGGGCCGCCCCAAGCACCTCTACAGCATCCACCGGAAGATGCGCCGCAAGGGGCTCCGCCTCGATGAACTCTTCGATCTGCGGGCGTTGCGGGTGTTGGTGGAGAGCGAGCGGGAGTGCTACGCCGCCCTGGGGGTGGCCCACAGCCTGTGGCGGCCGATCCGCGGCGAGTTCGACGACTACATCGCCAACCCCAAGGAGAACAACTACCGCTCCTTGCATACGGCGGTGATCGGCCCCGAGGGCAAGAGCGTGGAGGTGCAGATCCGCACCCACGCCATGCACCGGGAAGCGGAACTGGGCATCGCCGCCCACTGGCGCTACAAGGAGGGCGGGCGGCACGATGCCGAGTTCGAGCGCAAGATCGCCTGGCTGCGCCAAATCCTGGAGACCCCGGAAGGGGCGGAGGAGCACGGCGACGAGGACTTCCTCGACCGTTTCAAGGCCGAGGTCTTCGCCGATCGGGTCTACGTGCTGACCCCCCAGGGCGACGTGGTCGATCTCCCCCGGGGCGCCACCGCCCTCGATTTCGCCTACCACATCCATACCGAGGTCGGGAACCACTGCCGCGGCGCCCGGTCGGACGGGCGGATGATCCCGCTGACCCGGCCGCTGGAGAACGGCAGCCAGGTAGAAGTCATCACCGCCGGCAACCAGCGGCCCAGCCGCGACTGGCTCAACCCGGATCTGGGCTACCTGCAAACGCCCCGCGCCCGGGCCAAGGTCCGCGCCTGGTTCCGGCAGCGCGACCACGACAAGAACGTCGCCGCCGGCCGCCAGGCCCTGGAGCGGGAGTTCCGGCGCCTGGGGGTGGACGACGTCAATATCGAGGAACTGGCCCAGCGCAGTCGCTACAGCGGCTTGGACGCCTTCCTGGCCGCCCTGGGCCGGGGGGAGCTGACCTCGGGCCAGGTGGCCGCCCTCATCGGCGACCGCCTGCTGCCGGCGCAGCCGGCGGCGCGGCCGCCGGTCCGTCCGGCTCGGGAGGGGAAGGCCGAAAAGAGCGACGTCACCATCCACGGTGTGGGCAGCCTGTTGACGCGGATGGCCCGTTGCTGCTCACCGGCGCCGGGGGACGAGATCACCGGCTTTATCACCCGCGGTCAAGGGGTGACGATCCATCGCTCCGACTGCCTGAATCTGGCGCGGCTGATCGAGCAGGAGCCGGAGCGGGTCATCGAGGTCCGCTGGAGCGGCGCCCCCGAGCGGCGATACCCCGTCCGTATCGGTCTGGAGACCGACGCCCTGGGGCGTGTCCTGGCCGGGATCACCCGGGTGGTAGGCGGGGAGGATGTGCGGTTGCTGGGCGTGCAGAGTACCGAGAGCGCCGGCGGCTACACGGTCGAGGTTACGGTGGAGGTGTGCGATGTGGCCCAACTCTCGCGGCTGATCAGTAAGTTGGCGGGGCTGCCCGGCGCCGAGGATGTGCGGCGGTTAAATCTGAGTTAAATGATCGGTTAACCACGGTCCCACAGCTGGCATTTGGTGTAGACTTAGAGGCTGTCCGGTCGGTCAGTCGGTCGATCCGTCCGCTGTGATCTCACTGAAGAAAGGTTCCGGAATGCGTGTCATCTATCAGGTTCTGATTGCGGCGCCGTTGGTGGCGGCCGTGGGCGTGGGCGGTTATTGGTTGAATCAGGGCGCCGATGGGGGCGCCGATATGGCGGCCGCGTTCCAAGGCCGGACCGTCACCGTGGTGGCGGCCGAGGCCCGCCTGGAGTCGGTGCGGGATGTCTTCGAGGCCACCGGAACCACCCGTGCCCGGGAAGCCGTCCGGGTGGTCCCTGAGACCACGGGACGGGTGACCGCGATCCGCTTCGACGAGGGGGAGTGGGTCGGCGCCGGCAAGATCCTGGTGGAGTTGGATTCTCAAAGCCAGCGGGCGGAGTTGGCGGAGGCGCGGGCCCGCCTGGAGGACGCCCGTGCCCGTTACGAACGGGCCCGCTCCCTGCGGGAGACCGGCGCCGTCCCCCAGCAGGAGGTGGACAGCCTGGAGGCCGCGATGTTGGTGGCCGAGGCCCAGGTGGGGCTCACCGAGATTCGGCTGCGTGACCGTGTCGTCCGGGCGCCGTTCGACGGCGTGGTCGGGTTACGGGAGATCAGCCTGGGCGCCTACGTGGACCCCCAGACGGTGATCACCACCTTGGACGACACCGATGTCCTGCGCCTGACCTTCTCGGTACCGGAACGGTACCTCGGCTTCCTGCGTCCCGGCATCGAGATCCAGGCGCGCACCCCCGGGTTCGCCGGCGAGACCTTCACCGGCCAGTTGCGCCGGGTCGACTCCCGGGTCGATCCGGTGACCCGCTCGGTGCGGGTGCAGTCGGAGATCGACAACGCCGACCGGCGCCTGAAGCCCGGCATGTTCCTGCAAGTGGAACTGGAGCTGGAGCGGCGCGAGGCGGTGGTGGTGCCGGAGGAGTCGGTCATCGTCGACGGCCCCACGGCCTATCTCTACATTGTGGTGGACGGCAAGGCGCGGCGGGTCGACGTCGAGCTCGGTCGCCGCACCCGGGGCTTCGTGGAGATCGCCGCCGGCCTGGAACCGGGGGAGGTGGTGGTGGCCCTCGGACATCAACACCTTCGCGACGGGGCGGCGGTGCGCATCCGCAACGGGGATGAAGAGGTTGCCGCCCAGCGCGATACCGGCCGCATCGACGGCTAGGGGCCACGCTTATGTTCTTATCCGATACCGCCATCCGCCGGCCGGTCCTGGCTACCGTGGTCAGCATCCTGATCGTCGTCCTCGGGATCGCTTCTCTGTGGCAATTGCCCGTCCGTGAGTACCCGGCCATCGATCCGCCGGTGGTCTCGGTAACCACGATGTACCGCGGGGCCGCCCCCGGCGTAATGGATACCGAGGTCACCGAGATCATCGAGTCGGCCCTAAGCAGCGTCGACGGCGTGCGCAGCATGACCTCCGAGAGCCGGGACGGGCGCGCCGAGACCACCATCACCTTCTATCCCGATCAGGACGTGGACGCGGCGGCCAACGACATCCGGGACGCCATCGGCCGGATCGCCCGCGACCTGCCGGCCGACGCCGATCCGCCGGTGGTGGTGAAGACCGACGCCGACGCCCGACCCATGATGTGGCTGACCCTCTCCAGTGAGCGCATGCCGGTGGAGGACGTTACCGACTTCGCCGATCGCTACCTGGTGGACCGGCTCTCCATCCTCGACGGCGTGGCGCGGGTGCGCATCGGCGGCGAACGCCGTTACGCCATGCGGATCTGGCTCGACCGCCAAGCCCTGGCGGCCCGGGACTTGACCGTGGAGGACGTGGAGCAGGCGTTGCTCCGGGAGAACGTGGAGCTGCCCGCCGGCGAGGTGGAGTCCCTGGAGCGTAAGCTGACGGTGCGCACCGCCACCCGCTTTTCGACCGCCGATGAGTTCGCCCGCATGGTGATCCGCCGTGACGGCGACTACCTGGTGCGCCTGGGCGAGGTGGCCTGGGTGGAGCGCGGGGTCCAAAACGACGAGACCGAGGTGCGCCTGGACGGTCGCACCGCCATCGGCCTCGGCATCATCCGCCAGTCCCAGGCCAACACTGTGGCGGTGGCCGATGCCGTCTACGCCGAGTTGGAGGAGATCCGGGCCATGTTGCCCGACGGCCTCGAGGTGATGGTGGGCTACGACGAATCGATGTTCGTCCGCCAGTCGATCCGCGAGGTGACCCGGACCCTGGCCATTGCGGTGATGCTGGTGATTCTCACCATCTTTATCTTCCTGCGCACTGTACGGGCTACCTTCATCCCGTCGGTGACGATCCCGGTGGCGGTCATCGGCGCCTTCTCGGTCATGGCGCCGCT
Organism: Halorhodospira sp.; assembly: GCA_007127935.1. GTDB lineage: Bacteria > Pseudomonadota > Gammaproteobacteria > Nitrococcales > Halorhodospiraceae > SKYL01. Next base: position 5,547 of record SKYL01000208.1, read on the forward strand.
GGGCTTCTCCATCAATGTCTTGACGCTGCTGGCCTTGATCCTGGCCATCGGTCTGGTGGTGGACGACGCCATCGTCGTTCTGGAGAACGTCCAGCGCCGCATCGACAACGGCGAGCCGCCGCTGCTGGCGGCCTACCGCGGCGTGCGGCAGGTGGCCTTCGCCGTCATCGCCACCACCATCTCCCTGGTGGCGGTCTTCGTGCCGATATCCTTCATGGAGGGGAACGTGGGCCGGCTCTTCACCGAGTTCGGTTTGGTGCTGGCCGCCGCGGTGATCTTCTCCAGCTTCGTGGCCCTGACCCTCACCGGCATGCTCTGCTCCAAGTGGCTGCGTCCCCGGGAGGCCGGCGGCTTCCTGCAGACCAAGACCGACCGCTTCTTTAATGCGCTGAATAATGGGTACCGCTGGGGGCTGGAGCGAGCCTTGGGCGCCCCGGTGCTGGTGCTGGCGGTGGGCGTGGCCGCCGCCGCGGCGGCGTGGTCGCTCTTTCAGGTGCTGCCGGAGGAATTGAGCCCCATCGAGGACCGGGCGGTGATCATCATCCCGTCCATGGCCCCCGAGGGGAGCACCCTCGGCCATACCGACAAGAGCATCCGGGAGATGGAAGAGATCCTGATGCCGCTGCGCACCGAGAGCGGAGAGGCGCGGCGGATCTTGAGCATCATGGGGTGGGGCGGCGTCACCAACCGTGGGTTCATGATCGTCGGCCTCACCGAGTGGGGCGAGCGGGAGCGCAGCCAGCAGGAGATCGCCGCCCAGGTGCAGGGGCAGCTGGCCCAGGTCCCCGGCGTGCGGCCCTTCGTGGTCAACCCGCCGGGGTTGGGGCAGAGCGCCTTCCAGCAGCCGATCCAGTTCGTCATCGGCGGCCCCGACCACCAGGAGGTGGCGGAGTGGTCGCGGCGGATCTTGCAGCGCGCCCGGGAGAATCCCCGGCTGCTCTTCGCCGACATCAACTACGAGGAGACCCGGCCCCAACTCAACGTGAGGGTGGACCGGGACCGGGCCGCCGACTTGGGCATAGGCGCCGACCTCATCGGCCGGACGTTGCAGACCATGCTCGCCTCCCGGGACGTGACCACTTATATGGACCGGGGCCGGGAGTACGATGTCATCGTCCAGGCCGCCGACGAGGACCGGGCCACGCCCACCGACCTGACCAATATCTATGTACGTGGCGGCAATAGCAGCCAGCTGATTCCGCTGGCCTCTTTGCTGGAACTCTCCGAGACCGGGTCGCCGCCGGTGCTCCACCGCGTCGACCGGATGCCGTCGGTGACGCTAACCGCCTCCCTGGCCCCCGGTTACGATCTGGGCTCGGCACTGTCGTTCCTGGAGCGGGTCGCCGCCGAGGAGTTGCCGAGCCAGGCGCGGGTCAGCTATCTGGGCCTCTCCGACGAGTTCAAGCAGGCCGGCGGGGCCGTGCTGGTGACCTTCGCCATGGCGCTGCTCATCGTCTTCCTGGTGCTCTCGGCCCAGTTCGAGAGCTTCATTCACCCGCTGGTGATCATGACGGCGGTGCCGTTGGCGGTGACCGGCGCTTTGGCCGCCCTGCTGCTCACCGGGAACAGCCTGAATATCTACAGCCAGATCGGTATGATCCTGCTGATCGGGCTAATGACCAAGAACGGCATCCTCATCGTCGAGTTCGCCAACCAGCTCCGCGACGAGGGGCGCAACGTGCGGGACGCCATCCTCGAGGGCGCGACCCTGCGCTTCCGCCCGGTCTTGATGACGGCGATCTCCACCGTCTTCGGCGCCATGCCGCTGGTGCTGGCCTTCGGCGCCGGCGCCGAGAGCCGCGCCGCCATCGGCGTCGTCATCATGGGCGGCATGAGCTTCGCCACGGTGCTGACGCTCTTCGTCATCCCGGTTCTGTACGACCTTCTGGCCCGGTTCACGACACCGGTGAACGTGGTGAGTGTGGAGTTGGAGCGGCTGGAGGCGGAGCACGGCCAAGCGCGGGCGGGCGGCAGCTGATGGGGTGGGCAATCAACTGGTTACTGATAGGATCCGCTTTTATTCCGGCAAGTAGTGTTCCGGCCGCAGGGACCACCGGTCCGGGTCCTCGTGGCGCAAGATGCGCTGATCGGGCGGCGCCGTTGAGAGATCGACAGTATACGGACGATTGAGTTCGCGGCGGTTCTGGATGTCGTAGACGATGCGCACCAAAGGCCGGTACGGGTGCCCCTCGCGGGGCTCGAGGACCACTGCGAGGCGGTCCATGGTCAGCCGCACCAGGGAGCCCGGCGGGTAGACGCCGATGCAGCGGACGAAGTGCTGGGTGAGCTTGTCGTCGAAGTGCTTGCCGGCGTTTTTCATGATCATCGCCAGCCCCTCGGTGGGCGGCCGCCCCTTGTGGTAGGCGCGCACCGCGGTCAGTGCGTCGTAGACGTCGATGATGCTGGCGATCTGGACTTCCAGAGAGAGCCGCTTGCGGTCGAGCCGGCAGGGGTAGCCGGTGCCGTTCACCCGCTCGTGGTGCTGCTCGGCGACCTTGATGACCACAGGGTCGACCCCGTCGGTATGGCGTAGCAACTCCCCGCCCTTGAAGGCGTGGGTCTGGATCGTCTTGTACTCCTCGTCGGTGAGCTTCCCGGGTTTGGTCAGGATGTGGTCTGCGATGAAGACCTTGCCGATGTCGTGGAGCATCCCGGCGGTGCCGAGGAGGCGGACCTTCTCTTCCGGGAAGCCGAGGTACTTGGCGAAGGCCATGAAGAGGACGCCGGAGTTGACGCTGTGCTGG